>JBGSLY010000224.1:0-3189 GCA_041740435.1 Parasphingorhabdus sp. | reverse complement strand
ACTGTCGGTACTGGCCAAAGCCAATGCCCTGATTAGGCGTGATAGCGGGTCTTCGGCGCTGGATGCGGGCGCGCTGGTTTCGCTATTGCGGCTTGACTGAAAGCTCCTGTGATTAGGGCCTTGACGTAACCCCTTTTTTTTCGTAATCGTTCCTTATACGTTCCGATAAGGGAGATTGCCATGCTGACCTCGAAACAACATGAATTGCTACGATTGATCCATGCTAGGCTGGAGGAAAGCGGCGTTTCTCCGTCGTTTGAAGAAATGAAGGATGCCCTGGGGCTGAAGTCGAAGTCCGGGGTGCACCGGCTAATCAATGCCTTAGAAGAACGCGGGTTTATCCGCCGGTTGGCCAACCGGGCGCGAGCGCTGGAAGTGCTCAAACTGCCCGAAGGCGGAGGAAGCGTGCGGACCGTGACATCCAATTTGGTAATGGGTGCGGCTAAAGCGAAGACGACGGTGCAAAAGGTTATCGGCAGCGCGGCCAATGATGTGCTTGAACTGGCCCTGCACGGCCGGATCGCGGCGGGTGCGCCGATTGAGGCGCTGGAAGGACAATCGACGCTGATGGTTCCTGCGGCTTTGCTCGGACCGGGGCAGCATTATGCGCTTGAGGTTTCCGGCGATTCGATGATCGAGGCCGGGATTTTCGACGGTGATTATGCGCTGGTCCAGCAGACCCAGACCGCGCGCGACGGAGAGATTGTTGTTGCGCTCATCCGCGGCGAAGAAGCGACGCTCAAATATCTGCGGCGCGAGAACGGCACCGTACGTCTCGATCCGGCGAACAGCGCCTATGAACCGCAAATCTATGATCCACGCGAGGTCGAGATTCAGGGGCGGCTGGCAGGACTGTTACGGCGCTATCATTGATGGAATTGCATCAAGATTCCGGGCAGCTTAGCTCATAAAACTGCTGGATATGTGCCCAAGCTTCATCGGCGGAGTCGGTCACCGTAAACAGGTTCAAATCATCCGGGCTAATCGTACCCTCTTCGGCCAGAGCTTCAAAATTGATGATCCGGGTCCAGAAATCGCGCCCGAACAAGAGGATCGGAAGCCGCTCCATCTTGCCCGTCTGAACCAATGTTAGCAGCTCGAAAAATTCGTCAAACGTGCCAAACCCGCCCGGAAAAATCGCTACAGCTCGCGCCCGAAGCAAAAAGTGCATTTTGCGGAGCGCAAAATAGTGAAACTGGAAACTCAGCGAAGGGGTGACATAGACGTTGGGCGCCTGTTCGTGCGGCAAGACAATATTGAGGCCGATAGACTCCTTACCCGCATCTGCTGCACCCCGGTTGGCCGCTTCCATGATCGAGGGCCCGCCGCCTGAGCACACTACAAAATCGCGCCGCCCATCCTTTTCAAATCCGCAACTGCTCGCCAGAAATGCCAGCTTGCGCGCTTCGTCATAACACCAGGCTTTCGCTCTGAGTCGCTCGGCAATTTTGCGCGCAGCAATATCCTTCGCCGCAGCTACAAGGGCATCAGCTTCGTCAGGTCGCGGTATGCGCGCCGAACCGTAGATGACCAGCGTTGAACCAATGCCCGCTTCGTCGAGCAGCATTTCCGGTTTTAACAATTCGAGTTGAAACCGAACCGGTCGTAATTCTTCGCGAAGCAAGAAATCCGAATCCTGAAATGCTAACCGATAGGCTGGATCCTGCGTTTGCGGCGTTGTGGTCTCAGCTTTTGAGGCAAATTTCGCTTCCTGACGAGCAGGAAAAAATCGGCGATCATGAAGGTCTTTTTCGGTCATAGCCGCCGCCATAGTCAGCACGCACGTTGCTGCCAATCATAAAGCCGCAAGTTACCGGCAGTACCCGTTCCCGCTCATATCAAAATGCAGATGGTTGTAATGCGCTGCGTTGTAATCGGGGCTGAGCACGGTGCCGAAGCGTTTACAGGCGCTCTCGTGGACAGCGGAGAGAAACTCTCGCTCACGCCGCCCTGATTTCCAGTTTTGTTCGACGGTAATGCGCCGACCATCGGTCAACACAAAGGCCGAAACATCAATTGCATTGGCATGGGCATGTTGCGATAACCGACCCGATCCGGCGATATTGCGACAGCTATAACTGCCCATCGTCTCGATTCGCTGAAGCTCACCACCCAGATATTGGCGGGCAGCGCGCTTCACGGCAAATTCGGTCCAGGCTGCGAAGTTTTTCGCCAGTTCGCATTTGACGGGTCCCAGATTGGTGACCTCTGCCCCGACATTGAGCAGCTTGATGCTATCAATCTGGCTGCACCCGCCGCCCATTTGCCGATTCGGCAAAGGCGAAAAGCTAACTTTGGCCTTGTTGAGTTCACCCATGCATTGCCGAACCGATTCGGATGGTTTGACCATCACTGCGCCTACACCCGCTTGGTTGCGCGGAGGCTCCCCGCGTCCGCCGGGCAGGACCCCGCATGCCGATAGGAGCATGGAAAAGACCAAAATAGCGACCGGACGAGACGGTAGAATTCTCATGTCAAATTATTGGCACAAGATGGTTAAATTGACCTTTCCGCAGACAAGAAAAACTCCGACTCTTCAAAAACCCTGCTTGACTTGCTGCACCGCAACATCCAATGGGGCGACGGGCCACGCGGTCCCAACGCCGCGCGAGCTCTCTGCAAGGAGAAGCATGACATGACGAATACACCTGCGCCAATGCCGGAATTGCGCCCGGAAAATCCCTGTTTTTCATCTGGCCCAACGGCCAAATTCCCCGGCTGGTCGCTCGACAAGCTGAACACAATTGCCATGGGTCGCTCCCACCGCAGCGCGACCGGCAAGGCCCGGCTGAAATATGCCATTGACCTCAGCCGCGAAATTCTGGGCATCCCCGTCGATTTTTTGATCGGTATCGTTCCGGGTTCCGACACCGGCGCGGTCGAACTCGCGATGTGGAACATTCTGGGCGGACGCCCCTGCACCGTCGCGGCATGGGAAAGTTTTGGCAATGTCTGGATTCAGGATGCCGTCAAGCAACTGAAGCTCGACCAATTGACCGTCCTCAACGCCGACTACGGCGAAATCCCCGACCTCAGCGCCATCGACAAGGATGACGACATCGTCTTCACTTGGAATGGCACCACATCGGGCGCACGCATCCCGAACACCGACTGGATTGCAGCGGATCGTGGCGGTATCACCATCAATGACGCGACCAGCGCGATTTTTGCGCAGGAAATGGATTGGTC
>JBGSLY010000223.1:0-2175 GCA_041740435.1 Parasphingorhabdus sp. | reverse complement strand
TTGCGACCAAGGAATATCTGATTGAGATAAAGTTCCAAAATTTGCTGCTTGGTCAGCTCATCTTCGATCCGGTAGGCCAATATCGCCTCGCGCACCTTACGGCGATACGACACTTCATTGGTCAGCAGCAGGTTTTTTGCCACCTGCTGGGTAATGGTTGAGGCACCGACCGGACGGCCACTGCTGGTAATATTGGTGACGATAGCGGTGGCGATGCCGGGATAATCAAGACCGCCATGTTCAAAAAATGTGCGGTCCTCTGCCGCCAGATAAGCGCGGACCAACAGCGGCGGGAAATCGGTATAGTCCAGTTGCACCCGGCGTTCGCGGGCATAGCTGTGCACGGGCTCCCCGTCATAGGCGCGTACCACGGTGGGCAGCGGCGGCTCATACCGCGCCAGCGCCGCCGCATCGGGCAGATCGCGGGCAAAGATCAACCAGATCAGCAGGATGCCGAGCAGGAACAGGCCAAAGGCATAGCCCAGCCACCGAAACCAGCGTTTCGCCCACAACCGGTCAAACCGGTCGCGCCAGCCGCCCATTTCCCGTTCCAGCCGATAGGCCTGTTCGCCGCCAGTCTCTTCCATATGCCCGGCGTTCTAGCAGCTTGATGCCATTTTTCCAGCGGCAAAAACGCAAAAGCCTTTGCGAGTGTCCCTAGTGTTTCGTGCTGGTACTATGCGGCAAGAAAAATTTTCTCAGCGCGAGGCCAGTTTCCGGGCGAAATGAATCTCCACCGCCTTGCCCACGCCTTCGGCCAGTTGTTGCTGTCCGGTTGGTGAGGAGAGAAATTTTACATCATCTTCGTTGGTCAGATAGCCAGTTTCGAACAGGATCGAAGGCGTATCAGGAGCTTTCAGCACCACGAACGAAGCAAAGCGATGTGGAACGGCGCGAAAATTAACCGACTGGCTGCCTTCGCGGTGCAACAACTTGGCGAAATCGGTCGAAACATTCATCGTTTCGCGCTGGGTCAAGTCGATTAGGATCGAGGAGACTTCTGCATCGGTACCGCCCAAGTTTACCCCGTTAATGATGTTCGCCTTATTCTCCCGCGCCGCCAGCTTTGCGGCCTCGCGATCCGATGCAACCTCGGACAGAGTGTAAACGGTCGCGCCAGAGGCGGTTTCATTGCCCGCCGCATCGGCGTGGATGGAGATAAACAAGTCCGCCTTCATCTTGCGGGCGATACCAAAGCGTTCCTCCAGCACCAAAAACCGGTCATCGTCGCGGGTCAGCGCTACCCGCACCCGTCCGCCGCGTATCAAACGGTCACGGATCGCTTTGGCAATCGCCAAGGTCACATATTTTTCGCGCTGCCCACCGTGCGGAGAAATCGCGCCGGGATCATGCCCACCATGCCCTGCATCAATGACGACAAGGGGTCGATTAGAATCGGTGGGGCCATATATTTTAGGTAGCTTCAAACCCTGCGACGGGCGGCCCAGCGCCACTTTGGCGGCGGGTTTGCGGCTGGGCGGCTCTGCACGAAACGCCAGCGGCGGCATGAACACCTGTCGCTGACCGACCAGATCGGGACTGCCCAGCGGCTCAATCTGCAAATGCAGCGACTTTCCGTCGGCGGCAAAAGCGCCGGACCGCACCCGCGCCGGACCATTTAGGTCGAGCACAATCCGAGTGGTATCGGAGTCAAATTGTCCTTGCCGCACCGACCGGATCAATCCGCCGCTCGCGCCGCTGCCGCCCGCTGTCGCGCCGGATATATCAATGGCAATCCGATCCGGGCCGGACAAAGAGAAGGCCGAGGCCTCTGCCACCAGATCATCAAAGGCAACGATCACTTCACCGTCGCCAATCCGGACGTTCTGCACCGTACTAGCTTCCACCGGCGGCGCGGCGGCGAAGAGCGATGCGAAAAGCAGGGATAAAGCCATGCCATAGTTATGACGCCGCGCGCTGTCCAAGGTCCAGAAAAATTTCACGCGGCTTGCCCTCACCATCTCATCACGATGAACGAGCGATTAAGGATACAAACGTAAGGCGGGGTAAAATGTCTAGGTTAACAGCGAATTAGGCATGATTGGCTTAGGGTCAGGACCTATTAAATGCGCCTTCGAGGCGGCAAAATGGCGAACATATCTGCCGGAAATGTCCGCAGGAGATAGTGGTTCTATCATCAAGGGCATTTTCGGCTGAGATGGAAGCCATTTTGTC
>JBGSLY010000222.1:0-3288 GCA_041740435.1 Parasphingorhabdus sp. | reverse complement strand
CCGACGAAACCGAGCGCACCGGCACTCGGGCCTTGCTTAATTTGGGCCACACCTTCGGCCATGCGTTGGAAGCCGAGACGGGATTTTCCGACACGCTGGTCCACGGCGAGGCGGTCGCCGCCGGAATGGCGCTAGCCTTTGCCTATTCCGCGCGTATTGGGCTTTGCCCGGAAAAGGATGCGCAGCGCGTTACCGACCATTTGCACACCGCCGGATTGCCCCACGGCTTGCGCTCCGCCGGAGTGGACGCAGGCGGAGAACAGCTTTGCGCGCATATGCTGCACGACAAAAAGGTTCAGGGCGGCAAGCTGCCCTTTTTGCTGGCGCGCGGCATCGGCCAGACGTTTTTGGCGCGGGATGTCGATCTGGCGGATGTAGCGGTGTTTTTGGACGGGGCGGAATAGCTCTCATTCAAGCCCTCTCCCCTAAAGGAGGGGAGCACAGCAGCTTAGCGTTCACCCCCGATATCGGGCAAATCCATGGCCAAATGACGCCCGGCCATCATATCGCCTTCCTCCATCTGTGCCTCCAGCCGCGCGCAGTCGATCCGGCGATATTCTCGGTCCACTTCATCTATTGTGGCCAGATCAATATCGATCGATTCCATCGCCTTGCGGGCCAGATCGATGGCTGATTCGAACAATTCGCGTTTGACCCCGGCAATCGGGCTATCGCGGAGCTCAATCAGCTGTCGTCGGTCATAGGCGCGAATCAAGATTTTCGCCTTGGGGAAGCTATGGGCGATGGACGCGACCTGCTCGGCACCAAAATTACGGTCGTCCATACAAAAAATGATAGCGCTGGCCTGATCGCCACCCGCCCGGTGCAGCAGGTCAACCCGGGTGCCATCACCATAAAAAACGCGGCGACCAAAGCGCGCGCTAACATCAATCTGCTCGGGCTTGATATCGATCAGCGTCACCGAGACATTGGCACCTTTTAACATTTGCGACACCGTCTGTCCAAAGCGGCCATGACCGACCACGATAGCCGACGCCCGGTCGGCTATGGACGGGTCTTCAAGACCGTCGACCTGAGTCCCCGGCAAATTGCCATAACGACGCGCCAGCAACATCAGAAAAGGAGTGGTAGCCATCGACAGGGTAATGATTGCGCCGAACAGGCTGCTTGCCTCCGGGGTGATCAGCAACGCCTTTTCTGCCTCGGCGAACAGGACAAAACCGAACTCCCCGCCTTGGCTGAGCAGCATGCCTAGGCCGATAGCGGGAAAGAGTGCCAAGCCGTAAATCCTCGCCACTCCGGCGATAATCGCAATCTTCACCAGCACCAATGTCGCCGCCGCGCCAATCACAAAGCCCGGATTTTCGGCGATCACGCGGACATCCAGCATCATCCCAACGGCAAGGAAGAAAAATCCGAGCAACAGCGAACGGAACGGGTCAATGTCCGCCTCCAACTCGTGCCGATAGGGCGAGTTGGCGAGCATGACCCCGGCAATAAACGCGCCCAGAGCGGGCGAAAGGCCAATCAGCTCCATCAGCGCCGCGCTGCCAAATACCGCGACCAGTCCGGCGACAATAAACAATTCCCGTTCGGCTATCGACCCGATCAGTTTGAGCAGCGGCGACAGGATATAGCGCCCGACCAAGATCAGCCCGGCGATGGCCGCGACTGCCAAAACCGCGGCCAACCAACCGGATATCGCCCCTTCTTCGGCCGGGGCACGCGACAGCGCGGCGATGATCGTCAGCATCGGGATGATCGACAGGTCCTGAAATAGCAGCACCGAAAAGGCCTTTTCGCCGGTCGGCGTGTTCAGCCGTCCGGAACTTTGCAGCATGGGTAGCACCTGTGCCGTTGAAGACAGCGCCAGCGGCAGTCCGAGCGCTATCGCCGCGCCCAATGTGAAACTGGTGGCAAAATAGATGAGTGCGACCAGCGCTGCGCCGCACAACAATACCTGCGCAAATCCAAGCCCGAAAATTGCATGCCGTAATCGGTAAAGCCGTGCAGGAGCCAGCTCCAACCCGACCAGAAACAAGAGCAGGATGATGCCGATTTCGGAAAATTCCAAAATCGTCTCGCCTTCGGAAATCAGCGCGAAGCCCTGCGGCCCAATGACAATACCCGCAATCAGATAGCCAAGCACCGCACCAATGCCAAAGCGGCGGAACACCAGCACCATGACGAGCGCCGCGCCCAACATGATGAACCCACCGATCAGCAAACTGCCCAAATGCGCGCCGCCGTCTTCCATCGCGCTAGCCCGTCCCGCTAAGGCGAATTTCGGGCCTATCCGCATGTGCGGCAATCAATGTGTCCCAAGGCAGCATCGCGGCGGCATGGCGCGCCGGAAATTCCCGCACCGCGGCCAACTTCTCGAGGTCAGGCCACGCGCTGGGATGCTCCGCATCGCCCGATAGATAGGCCGCCAGCTGGGAGCGCACCGATTCGATTTCGCTTATCGTCCGGCCAATCCCGTGCCGCGCCAGTATGGCCGCAGACGCTTGTCCAACCGCACAGGCGCGGACATTGAGCCCTAGAGCGGTCAAGCGGTCCTGTTCAAAACGAGCGGTAACCGCGACGACACTGCCGCACACCGGCGAGCGGCGTTCGGCATGTGCATCGGCGGCAGTCAAAGGCGGGAATTCAGCCAAAACCGTCGTCAGCCGCAACAGATCAAGCGAATAAAGCGCGCTGCTCCCCACCGCGCTCATGACGGTTCGGGCGTTTGCTCGCGCCGTTCCTTGACAAAGGCCGACATTGCTTCGCCACTGGCGTTCACCAGCGGATAGGTCCGCGATTGGGTCAACCATTCGGGCCGCGCCGACGCACCACCATAAATCGTATCAATCACCATCACGATCAGCAGATAGATCAGGGTCGCGCCAATCAAGCCCTTCAGCAAACCAAAGCCGAAGCCCAAAACCCGGTCAATCGGACCCAAGACCGATTGCCGCGACTTGCGCCCGATGCTGCGCGCGATCCAGCGCCCAAGCGCAAAAGTGACAATGACCACGGAAAGGAACGCGAGCACCGCCGCGCCGCCCTCTGATCCAATAGGCTCGATCAAAAATTCAGTGGCCGGGCCATGCAGGAAACGCACCCCCAGAATGATTAGGCCCCAGGCGATCAGCGAGAGCACTTCCTGCACAAAGCCGCGCAGAAAGCCGAACACGGCCCCTGCTCCCATCAGCACCAAGACGATAATATCAAACCAGCTCATTGCGCCGGATTAGTGCCGGGCGAGCATATGGTCAACGCAATTGGCCAGCCGCTCAAACTCCATTGTCTGCACCCCGTGACGCGCTTCCTTGCCTAGGTGCG
>JBGSLY010000221.1:0-1796 GCA_041740435.1 Parasphingorhabdus sp. | reverse complement strand
CGGAACGCGCCGTCATCGGCACCGTGTCCTTGACGAATATGGCCAGCGGCATCATCTGCGCCTCGACGCGCCATTGCGTTATCGGCGGTGGCTAGGGTTGCAAAACCGGCAACGGCAATCATTGAAACTTTCATTAACGTGTTCATCCGAACTCTCCTTGGCTAAATGTGCGTCCCGAGCGTTGGGACATTTCAACAACGAGAGTAGGGAGACTTTATTCCGCAGACGGAAAAAAAAGATTAATTTGCATTCCAACCGCTTGTTATCAAGTCATTTTCTTTGACGGAATCTAGGGGATCAGATGCGCCAAGACGGGCATATGCATCGTCAAGCGACGCCGTATCCGCTCCGGATGCGGTTTCAATCCGCGTCCCATCGGCAAGCTTTACGCCGCCTTTGGTAACGGCCTCGATCGACCAAGCACCGTCCCCCCGACATGCTATGCCGCTCTGGCTCTCACCAGCACCTGCCACCGAAAATTCACGGCAATAGCGACCATCGTCCGCTGTGAAAGTCAACAGCGGGGTCAATTGTGTTTGCGCATCCAGACTCGCCACCTGCCGTGACGGCGTTGATTCCAGAGCTACATCAAACGCATTGTCGCCAGCCGCTGGATTGCTAGACGAATATTGAACCACCGCCACGAAAACCAGACTGGCCGCGATCGCCCCGCCAAGCGGCCCGAACCAGCGGCGCACCATGGGCGTGTTAGAATTTGCTGCGACAGGATGTTTCCGGGCCGCCGCAAAATCCACCACATTTGACTCAGTCTGGTATGAACCGGCTTGCTTTGCCAGCCCCAAACGACCGAGCAATTGTTCATCCACCCCGGCCGTAATCGGGTCCATAAAGGCTTCGCGAAGCAGCGCATCATTGCCCTGCCAGCCCGCGACCTGCTCGGCCAATTCCGGGTTACTTTCCATTTCGGCTTCGAACCGCAACATCTCCGCCTCGTCCATGCTTCCGTCGAGAAAGGCGGCGATACGTTCATCGTGCTGGTTCATATCAATTCCCCTCTACTGCAATTTCAGGGTGCCCCCGCAAGGACGCATCAATCGCGCGGCGTGCCCGGGCTATCCGGCTCATCACCGTGCCCATCGGAATGCCCAGCATTTCGGAGGCGTCTTTGTAGGAATAGCCATCGAGCACCACCAACGCCATTAGAACGCGCTGCTCATCGGGCAAAGCGGCCATGGCCGCCTGTGCCCGCGCCAGATCGGAACGCCCTTCGACAATCTGCAATCCGTCGTCGCCAATGACGGCGAAAGCGTCCTCCATCGCCATTTCCCGGCCGCGCGTTTTCGCGGCCCGCATTTGGTCGATGAAAATATTCTGCGCTATCCTGTACATCCAGCTATCCAATCGCGTGTCCGTTTTGAACTGATCGGCTTTCAGCAATGCGCGCTCAACAGTTGCCTGCAACAGATCGTCTCCTGCATCCTGTCCCTTGGCCACCGCCATGCAAAAGCGGCGAAGCCGGGGAACAAGGGCAACGATCTGGTCGCGCAGGTCTGCGGTGTTCGCACCCTCTTCGGCCATAGGTCCTTACTCTCTCAAACGATTGGCGTGGCCGCTTATTCCCGCTGATCACAAAAAAAGCAAATTTCCAAGGATGAGCACACAGTGATTTTTTTGTTCGGCAAGGGAATATAACTCTTTGGATATCGTTTTGGGAATATGGGCTGGCAAGCAACAAAAAGGATGATATATGCAGAAGCAAGTTAGAAAAATGCAAATGCGTCCCCTCACTTTCTCGATATTGGCAGCTGCGCTGGGGTTGGCGTCGCTTACTCCAG
>JBGSLY010000220.1:0-6437 GCA_041740435.1 Parasphingorhabdus sp. | reverse complement strand
ACGGAGCGGTTGGCTCAATGTCAAACGGCAACATTCTGACGAACGCGGAGCCGCTTTGCTCACCGTGCTCTTGCTGGTTGCGGTGCTGGCTGTGCTGGCGGCACACGGTATCGACCGTTTGATGGCAGCAACCCGGCTGGCCAGCAATGCCCGCGACCTTGGGCAAGCGCGTGCCTATCTGGTTGCGGCCGAGAATATCGCGCTTCATTCCGCGGGTGATATCGTTGGCGCATCGCCAGGGCGGACCACCAATGCCGCTGGCTGGAACGGTCGCGAAGTCCGCTATCCGGTGACCGGGGGCAGCATCGCCGCCAGCCTTTCCGACGGCGGAAACTGTTTTAACCTGAACAGTGTTGTGCTCCAGGAACAGGCTGTCTTCTTCCCCCGCCCGATCGGACAAAGGCAATTTGTCGCCCTGTTGACCATGTTGCAAATACCGCCTGCGGATGCAGAGACCATCTCCGCATCGCTGACCGATTGGATCGATAGCGATGACCAGCCCGAACCCTATGGGGCGGAGGACGCGCACTATCTGGCGCGGGAAGATCCCTATCGCACCGCCAGCGGCCCTGTAACCGAAATTAGCGAACTTCGGGCGATCAAGGGGGTCAGTGAAGTCCATTATACTCGGCTCAAGCCGTGGGTTTGCGCTCTGCCCACCAGCGACCTGTCGCCGATTAATGTCAATACGCTGCGGGCCGAACAGGGGGTGTTGCTGGCGATGTTAGCGGGGGAGGCGGGTAATATCAGCGCCGCGCGCACCTTTCTGGCGCAGCGTCCACAATCGGGCTATTCCAGCGTTAATGCGTTCTGGACGTTGCCCTATCTCGCCGCGATGAAAGTGCCGCCCGAGGTGCAAGAGCAGATTCAGATGAATACCCGCTGGTTTGCCCTAAATGTGTCGGTTACGGTCGGCGGCGCTCAGGCGCAGGAGAGCGGTCTGATCGACGCGCAGTTAACGCCCGCGCGGCTGGTGCGGCGGCAATGGGGTGACGGGTGGTAAAAAAACAGATATTATAAGCAGGGCGGATGAGGGAGAGGGAATATGACCAACGGAACCGTGACGGGACTATATCGCTATCCGGTCAAATCGATGCTGGGGCAGTCGCTGCAAAGCGCCAACATTGATGCTGTCGGCGTTTCGGGCGACCGATGCTATGCCTTGCAAGATGTCCAGACTGGAAAAATTGCCAGCGCAAAGCTGCCGCACCGATGGCAGAAAATGCTATATTATCGTGCCAGAATGGAAGGACCGGACAACCAGATCTGGATAAAATCCCCGGACGGAAATGAATTGCAGATAGGCAGCGTCGAATTGGACCAGGCTATTTCCGCCGATCTGGGCCGGGATGTCCGGATGATCTCTCAACGTTCCGCTGGTTTGACACTTGATTGGGCCGATCCGAACGCGATTGATGCGAATGCTCCGAATGCCGAGTTGCCGTATGTTGATCTGGAGCTAGGCATGGCTGCCCCCAATGGAGGATTTTTTGACTTTGCTCCCGTGCATCTGGTTACCGAAACAAGCCTCAATGAAATTTCCCGAATATCGGCATCCGGAGGAACGGAAGTTGCGCGATTTCGGCCCAATTTCATTGTCGACATGCCGGACAGTCGACCTTTTGACGAAAACGGCTGGGTCGGTGGGCAAATCGAACTGGGCACCGCAATATTGCAAATCATCATCCCCACGCCCCGATGCGCGATACCGACATTGGCGCAGACCGGGTTGGAGAAAGACGTGCGCTTGACCCATAAATTGGGGCAGATCAACAGCGTGGACATCCCCGAATTGGGCAAGTCGGCGTGTCTGGGTGCCTATGCCGCAGTGGTAAAGCCCGGCATCGTCGCGCAAGGCGACGCCGTCCGGCTGATCCCCGCATAGGGAATCGCTTGACGGCGGGCCGCCGCAATCCCTATGGAGCCATCGAAATGAACAGGGCCTATTTCGGCCCACCCGTGGCGATCGTAGCTCAGTTGGTTAGAGCGCTGGTTTGTGGTACCAGAGGTCGGGGGTTCAAGACCCCTCGATCGCCCCATTTTTCCGCTCCATTTTCACTAGACAAGCGGCGATTGTAATATTATTACGCTACGCAGCAATTAAATTCCTTATCCATGAGGCCTTGCCATGACCGCTCTGTGGGACCTGCCCGATTTTGACGCGCTCGAAGCCGTGCATATGTTCCACGATCGGGAAAGCGGGTTGAGCGCCATCATTGCGCTGCATTCGACCCATTTGGGACCCGGCGCGGGCGGGACGCGCTTTTGGCATTACGAGGACAAGGGGCAGGCACTGACCGATGCGCTGCGTCTGTCGCGGGGGATGAGCTACAAGAACGCGATGGCCGAC
Source organism: Parasphingorhabdus sp. (assembly GCA_041740435.1). Taxonomy (GTDB): domain Bacteria; phylum Pseudomonadota; class Alphaproteobacteria; order Sphingomonadales; family Sphingomonadaceae; genus Parasphingorhabdus. The sequence goes on along the minus strand of JBGSLY010000220.1, from coordinate 4,087 downwards.
TTGCCGCTGGGCGGTGGCAAAGCGGTGATTCTCGCCGATGCCAGCCGGACTAAAACCGTTGATATGCTCGCTGCCTTTGGCCGGATGATCGATTCGCTGGGCGGGCGCTATGTCACCGCCGAAGACGTCGGGATCAGCACCGCCGATATGGTGGCGGTGGCACAGCAGACGCGATTCGTCTCCGGCCTGCCGGTGGCGGCCAAGGGCGAAGCGGGCGGTGACCCCGGCCCATTTACCGCGCGCGGCGTGTATCTGGGTATTTGTGCGGCTGTCAAACACCGGCTGGGCCGCAGCGACATGGAAGGGGTGCATGTCGCGATTCAGGGCGTGGGCAGCGTTGGCGGTGGCGTCGCGCGGCTACTCGCCGCCGATGGTGCGCAGCTTAGCAACGCCGACATTAATCGCGATCTGGCACAGTCTCTCGCCGACGAAACTGGCGCGATGGTTGTCGGGCTAGACAGCATCATGCGCGTCGAAGCCGATGTGTTCAGCCCCAATGCGCTGGGGGCCATTCTCGACAAGGTGGCCATCGCCAATCTAAACGTCCCGATTGTCGCGGGCGGCGCGAACAACCAACTGGCGACAGCGGATGATGCGCAGAGAATCCATGACCGGAATATTCTCTATGCCCCTGATTATGTTATCAATTCGGGCGGGATCATCAATGTTGGTCTGGAATATCTGGGCAATAGCAATGTGGCAGAGGTCAACCGGCGCATCGACCGGATCCCTGAGCGCCTGACCGAAATTTGGGAAGAAAGCCGAGTAACCAAGCTGCCTTCCGCACAGGTCGCCGACGCGATGGCGCAGCGGTTGATTGGGCGGTAGGTCAGACGCGGTTAATCGGTCCTGACCCTCGGATAGCTTTCACTGCCGTTTCCCTAGGCTCCGCATCAAGTGCGGAGCACAAATGGGTTTTGATTTTTATCACAACCAGAATCTCTTGTCGCTTGCCCTCGCTTCTGCCATCAGTGCGCAGCGATGAAAATCCATTTTCCCCCATATCCGGCGCGCCGCTGATCCATGCACGCCTATGCCAATCCGACCCGGTTTCTGAAACTGGCCCGGCCATTGACGGGCTGGTTTCTGGTGCTCGGCATCGCCATGGTGGTTGGTGCCTCGCTTTACGGGCTGTTTGTCGCACCTGCCGACCGGTTGATGGGGGATACGGTGCGTATTCTTTATATCCACGTGCCGACCGTCTGGCTGGCGATGGGCGGGTGGACGGCGATTGCGATTGCCAGCGTTATCCAAATTGTATGGCGGCACCCCTTGGCGGCGGTGGCGGCGCGGGCGGTGGCCTTGCCGGGCGCGTTTTTTACCGCGATGGGGCTGATAACCGGCTCAATCTGGGCGCGGCCCACCTGGGGGACATGGTGGGTCTGGGATGGCCGGATTATCTCGGTGCTGGTGCTGTTTTTCCTCTATATCGCCTATATCGCGCTGGCCAGCGCCAGCAGCGCACAAGGCGGCGTGTCTCGGGTAACTGCGATTTTCGGTATCGTTGGCGCGATCAATATCCCGATCATCAACCGGTCGGTGGTGTGGTGGAACAGCCTGCACCAGCCCGCCAGTATAACCGCGCGCGGTTCCTCCATCGACGAGAGCTTTCTATGGCCGCTGATGGTCAGCGTGCTCGGATTCAGCTTGATTTTCGGCGCGATAGTGCTGATGCGCATGCGGATGATATTGGCACAAACCAAGGTAGAGGCGCGATTGAAGCGGATGGCGGCGGAATGAACCAATGGGCGTTTGTCTGGGCATCTTATGCCATTGTCTTGCTGGGGAGCGCCGCGACCCTGATCTGGAGCTATCGCACGATGAAATCCGCCGAGCATAAGGCCAATTCGTTGGAGAGCAGACGGTGAAGGCCAAGCATCAAAGGTTGACCCTTGCGCTGCTGGCGCTCGCGGCGCTCATTGGGGCGGGCCTGCTCTCTGCCTTTGCCCTGCGCGATCAGGCGAGCTATTTCTACACGCCGTCCGATGTCGCGGCGGGCAAGGCACCCGCCGACACACCCATCCGGGTCGGCGGTATGGTGGTTCCGGGCTCCATCGAGCGCGCCGAAGACGGGGTTTCAGTTCGTTTTGTGGTCACGGACAACACTGCGGAGCTGCCGATTATTTATCGCGGCATTACGCCCGATTTGTTTGTCGAGGGGTCGGGCGCGGTCGCGGATGGGCGGCTCGATGCCGGCGGTGTGCTAGTCGCGGATACGTTGCTCGCCAAGCATGATGAAAATTATGTGCCGCGCGAACTGAAGGACATGGACAGCATGGCCGCGCATAAATCGGGAGAGACCCTGAAACCATGATCGCCGAAGCCGGTCTTGCCGCGCTGTGGATAGCCGCTGCGCTCGCCCTGTTGCAAATGGCGGCGGGCTGGATTGCGGTGCGTTATGACCGGGCCGATTATGCGAGCTTGATGCGCCCGGTTGCGGTTGCGCAGGCGGCGTTTGTCGCCCTGTCCTTTGTTCTGCTGATCCAGTTGTTTTTGCGCTCCGACATGTCGGTGGCGCTAGTGGTGGCGAACAGCCATTCAGAAAAGCCGTGGCTGTATAAATTTGCCGGAACTTGGGGCAATCACGAGGGCTCGATGCTGCTATGGGTCGCGGTGATGGGCTTTGCCGGGGCGTGTATCGCGATTTTTGAGCGCAGCCTGAAGCGCGATACGCTGATCACCACTCTCGCGGCGCAGGCGTTTATCAGCCTTGGCTTTTACGCCTTTTTGCTGGTGTCCTCGAACCCGTTTGCGCGGGCCATTCCCGCACCGCCAGACGGACAGGGGCTCAATCCGCTGCTGCAAGACCCCGGTCTCGCCTTTCACCCGCCGACGCTCTATTTCGGTTATGTCGGCCTGTCGGTAGCGTTTTCTTTTGCGGTCGGCGCGATGTTGATGCGCGACGTGGGACCGGCCTTTGCCAGAGCCATGCGGCCATGGGTATTGATCGCGTGGATTTTCCTGACGCTGGGGATTACGGCGGGCAGCTATTGGGCTTATTACGAGCTGGGCTGGGGCGGTTGGTGGTTTTGGGACCCGGTCGAGAATGCCTCATTGATGCCGTGGCTGGCGGCGACCGCGCTGCTGCATTCGGTAAATGTGCTGGCGGCACGCGACGGCCTGCGCGCGTGGACCTTAATGCTGGCGGTGGTGGCGTTTTCGATGTCGATGATCGGCACGTTTTTGGTCCGATCGGGCATTTTGACCAGCGTCCATGCCTTTGCCGTTGATCCGGAGCGGGGCAGTTTCATTCTGGCGCTACTCGCGATTTATATTGGCGGAGCGATGGCGCTGTTTGCCCTGCGCGTAGGGTCGGTCAATTCGGGGTCGCAGTTTGAGCCGGTCAGCCGCGAAGGCGCTCTGGTCGCCAACAACCTTTTTCTGTCGATAATATTGGGAATCGTGTTCATCGGCACGCTCTATCCCTTGATGGCGGAGGCGGTCACCGGCGAGAAACTGTCGGTCGGCGCACCCTATTTCAATGCGACCACCGGACCGGTGGCGATTGTCATGGGGCTGTTCCTGATTTTCGGGCCGGTCATGAAATGGCGGCGCGACAAGGCGGGGGAGGTGCTGAGCCGCGTGGCCCTGCCGCTGCTCGGCAGTGCGATGGCGTTGCTTTTGCTGGCGACACTGGCGCCGCCGATGTCGATATTGTCGATGGCGGGCATGGCGCTAGCAGCGGGGCTGGGCTTGGCCAGCTTTGCACCGCTCTGGGGCCGCAATCTGCGCCGCACGCCGCTTTCGACCATCGGAATGGTCATCGCCCATTTTGGCCTTGCGGTCTCTTTGGTCGGCATGGCGTCGGAATCGAGCTTTACGCAGGAAAAGCTGGTCGCGGCCAAGGTTGGCGACACCGAAAATCTGGCGGGCTGGAAACTGCGGCTGGATGCGATAGAGCCGATGGCAGGACCCAATTGGACCGCGTTAGAGGCTAGAATCACCGTTCAGCATGGCGGTGAAAAGCCGATCATCATCACCCCGCAAAACCGCATGTTCGCCGCCGCGCAAATGCAAACCAGCGAGGCGGCGTTGCTGACCCGCTGGAACGGGCAGCTCTATGTTGTGCTGGGCGACATGGCGGAGG
>JBGSLY010000219.1:0-1642 GCA_041740435.1 Parasphingorhabdus sp. | reverse complement strand
TGGTGCGCTCGCCTATGCCTATCATCTGGATGCGGGCAAACTGGCCCAGTTTCTAAAGACAATCAGCAAAGACCGGGGTGTGCGCCACAAAGTGCAAAAGGTGGTCGAGATTAAACGCAGCGGCGATGATATCGATGCGCTGTGCCTCGACAATGGGGAGCGGGTTGGGGCCGATATTTTCATCGACTGCACCGGGTTTGCCGCACGGCTGATCAATTCGGACCAACAAAACCGCTTCAACAGCCTGTCGGACACCTTGTTTGTCGACCGCGCCGTGGTGACCCGGATCGAGAATGAGAGCCTAGCGGATGTCATCGGCTATACCAAGTCCACCGCGCAAAGTGCAGGCTGGATCTGGGATATTGCGCTGCAGGATCGCCGGGGCGTCGGCCATGTCTATAGCTCCCGCTATATCGACGATGAAGCCGCCAGGGCGCAGCTCGCCGCCTATGTGAAGCAGCCCACCGAAACCATGGAAACGCGGCGGCTCGATATGCGCATTGGCTATCACGATCAGCAATGGCGCGGTAATTGTGTGGCTATTGGGCTATCGAGCGGGTTTCTGGAACCTTTGGAATCCACGGGCATATATCTTATCGAAATGGCCAATTGGGCCGTGCTGGAATATGCGCCGCGCTATCTGACCGGGATGAAACCGCAGGCAAGCTACAACCGGATTTTGCACAATCATTATTGCAACATCGCCGATTTCCTGAAAATGCATTACTGCCTGTCAAACCGCCGCGATACGCCATTTTGGCGTGACAATTGCGACCCGGCAACGATCCCCGCATCGCTGCGCGATAATCTTGCCATTTGGGAATCTGCCGTCCCCGGCATCTATGATTTCCACAGCACGACCCAGTGTTTCTCGGCAACCAATTACAAGTTCGTGCTGTACGGCATGGGATGGGCGGGCACACGCAATCGCGCATCGCAGCCGAGCGCGCAGGTCATCATAATGATGCAGGAACTGGCCCAGCGACGATCCAAGCTGCGCGATTTTGTGATGCGCGATACCGAAACCAACGCGGCCTATTTTGCAGCGGTCCAGAAGCTCTAAGCCCCCTTGCTTTTCCCGCAGATATAAAAAGGGCGTCCGTATTGAACGAACGCCCTTTTTCCATTGCGACCCGATCAGAATTTGAAGCGGATATTTGCCGCTGTTGTGCGGCCCTGGATGGAACGACCGATGGTCACGGTATTGGGCGCTCCGGCAAAAAGTGATTCACGTCCGTCGTTTGCCGATTCGGTAATCCCTGCCTTGTCGAACACGTTGTTGACATGCACCGACAATTCCAGGTTGTCGGTCAGATTCACCGCTCCGCTCAAGTGCACTACCGAATAGCCCTTCTGGGTCAGCGTATTGGCGTCATTGGCAAAACTGCTGCTCGTGCCGATCCAGCTGGCCGAAACCCGGAAGCGATCAAACTCCAGGCTAGGCGTGATGGCCCAGATCAACTTGGCTTGGCGTTGCGGCCGGTTACCAACCAATGCCGTGTTGACCACTCCCGCCGCATTTTTGGCGTCGGTGATTTCAGCGTCGGTATAGGTGGCGGTGGCATAGAGATTGAAGACACCGTTCTTGTAATAGGTCTCCAGCTCAAGGCCCTTGGCATCATAACGGCGGATTTGGCCGGTC
>JBGSLY010000218.1:0-5175 GCA_041740435.1 Parasphingorhabdus sp. | reverse complement strand
GTCCATCGCAAGAAACAGCAGCGTCGCGACAATTCCCAGCACCTGGCCAATCACCGGCGTCGATTGCCCCGTCTGCGGATCAGCCATTGATGCGAAGCCCAGACCCATAGCGTTAGAGATCACTTCGCCCGCCAGTTGCGCGGCGGCAAAGCCCATTTGCACCGCAAAGCCTATCGCGAGGCCAATGATGATTTCCCCCGTAATCAGCACCAATCCCTGCACCGAAACCAGTTCTGGCGGCATGGTGAACGCTCCCGATGTCCCAGCCATGCCCAGCGCCAGCGCGACCACCAGCCGCAACTGTACCGGCACCGCACGCGCACCGGTAATCGGCGCAGCGAGCAGCATCGCGCCGGGGCGGATCATTGCAAACAGCCACAGCCAAAGCTGTGCCTCCAATCCCGCAAATCCCTGAGTCAGCATAGCGGCTATGTCCTTATGCGCATTAGCTTACCCGTTCGCATCGAGCGAAGTCGAGATGCCGTGAGGCTGCGTGCAGCATTGTGGTGTCTCGACTTCGCTCGACACGAACGGAATGCGGAAAAACGCGAACTCATAGTGTTCTAAACCAACAACTGCGGGATGCGGTCGAAAATGTCGCGGGTGAAATCGGCGATCAACACCATGATCGAGCCGCCAAACAGCGCCAACATAATGCCGACCAGCACCAGTTTCGGCACAAAGCTCAAGGTCGCCTCATTGATCGAAGTCGCCGCCTGAATCATCCCGAGCACCAATCCGGCGAGGAGCGCCGGGATCAGGATCGGCGCGGCGGTGAGGGCCGCGATCCAAAGGGCCTGCTGCGCAATACCAACGAAAAAATCGCTCTGGTCCATCAGGCGAACGACCCGGCGAGCGACCCCATGGTCAGCGCCCAGCCATCAACGAGCACGAACAAGAGCAGCTTGAACGGCATCGAAATAATCGTCGGCGACAACATCATCATCCCCAAAGCCATCAGCGTCGATGCGACCACCAGATCGATGATCAGGAACGGCAGGAAGATCATGAAACCAATCTGGAATGCGGTCTTGAGCTCACTGGTGACAAAGGCGGGCAGCAGGATCGAAAACGGCGTGTCTTTGGGCGTTGCGATCGGCGGTGCTTTCGCCAGTTCGCTAAACATCGCCAGATCGGTTTGCCGCGTTTGCCGCAGCATAAAGCCGTGCAGCGCAGTGCCCGACCGGCTAACCGCCTCCTCCAGCGCAATCTCGCCCTTGCCATAGGGGACATAAGCCGCCGTGTTGATCTGTGAAATCACTGGCTGCATAACAAACAGCGAAAGGAACAGCGCCAGCCCGACCAGCACCTGATTGGGCGGCGTCTGCTGCAACCCCAACGCCTGACGCAGGATCGACAGGACAATGATGATCCGGGTAAAGCTGCTCATCATCAACACAAACGACGGCAGCACCGTCAGCAGGCTCATCAACAGCAGGATTTGCAAGGACAGCGACAACGGCTTGCCATCGCCCGCGACGGTATCGAGCGCCCGTTCCAATCCCGCTCCGGGAGCTGCGGCACTGGCGGTGGTGCCGATTAAAGCGAATGTCATAACGAAGAGTGCGCGGGTCAAAACGCACCGGCCAAAAATTCGACTTTTGTCAAAGCCGTTCGCCTCGAGCGAAGTCGAGAGGCCGACACGTCGAGCAACACTAATGGGTGTCTCGACTTCGCTCGACACGAACGTGAATTTACCTGAAATAAATTGGACGCATTTCAAGGATCCGAACTCAACCATCGCCCACCAGCCCGTCCGCGATCTTTTCCACCCCGTTACGGCTGACCGAGAGCAGCAGGCGCTGTCCGTCAAATTCGACCACCATCAACCGGACAAATCCGTTAATCGTCCGCACCTCTTTGACCGCAATCGCCCCCTCCGCCGCATGCGGGATTTGCGGGAGATATTTGCGATAGAGCCAAAGGCAGCCATAGATAAATCCCGCCATCAGCGGCAGCAGGATGAGGAGCTTGAGCAGGTAAAAGCCCATCTCAGCGCCTTTCGATCCATGGCAGATGGCCAGCATTGTCGACAATCTCGACAATCCGCACCGCCAGCCGACCGTTGACCGTCACCACCTCACCGCGCGCGATTGCGGTGCCGTTGACCATGATATCAAAAGGTTCAGCAGCGGAACGATCAAGCTCGACAATCTCCCCCTGCCGATAGGACAAGATGTCGGCAATGCGCTTCGACACGCTGCCCATCTCAACCGACAGACGCACCGGAATGTCGGCCAAGAAACGGAAACCCGTCAAAGCCTCGGGAATTTCCTGCGCGGTCCTTTGCGCCTCAACCCCCGGCGCTTCGGTCATATCACTCATAAACTCCTCCATTGCTGAATGCTTCGATGCGCAGGGCGGCGCTGCCTTCGCGCTCGCCCATGGTGCCGCGCGCCCATTGGCGATCCGCGACCAGAATGTTGATTTGCGACTTGACCGCCACCGGCAGCACATCGCCGACTTGCAAGTCGGCCAGCTGCGGCAAGCTTAGCACTGGCCGGGCCAGCACCGCCCGCACGGGCAATTGCACCTGCGCCAGGGCTCGCGACAGGCGGCTTTGCCAAACGGGATCAGGTTCTGCGGTATCAGTCGCTGGCTGGTTCCCGGTTTCGGCGGTCGCAGCGGTAAACGCCTCCGCGCTAAGCCCCAATGTTATCGGCCAAGTCTGCTTGTCCTTAGTGGTCAAAGCAAAATTCAGCCAAGATACGATTGGACCGTCTTTGGCGGAATCGCAGATTTCCTCTCGGGTGCCGGTCGCGAGTATTCTTGCCTGACCCGTCACCGCCAATTGCCAGAGCCGCTCCACCGCCGATGCTATGCTATTGTCCAACCGCACCGCCAGACGAAGTTCGGATGGTGTCAGCTGGCTGCGATGCCGACCGACACTTGGGCGCTTGCCGGTGCCGCCATAGAAACTCTCGGCCAAATAGCGGATCATGTGATGGTGCGACCCAAAGATAATTGTGCCTTGCCAACCTGGTAAGAAAATCCGGCCAAAGCGCGTGTTGTCATCCGCCAATGCCGGTTCGTGCGACGAAGCATCGGGGTCATAGTCCACATGACATTGGGTTTGACAAAGCCGCGAAGGGATCGCCGACAACAGCTCCGCCAATTGGTGTGCTTTGCGGCGCAAAACCGGATGATCGGTGGTTTCGACCTTGCGGGCTTCAGGGAATAGGTAGCGTTCAGCCTCACGCTTGGTGGCTCTCATCGCCGCGCTCATTGGATCACGAAATTGGTGAAATAGACATCGTCTATCCCGCCGAACCCTGATTTTTCGCTGAGCACGGCATTCATCTCCTGCGTCAGCCGTTTTTGCAGCGCTCGTTTGCCAACCTGCGTAGCAAGTTCGCTCGCATCCTGTTCCGCTAGTACCATCAGCACAGCAGAGCGGATCGCCATTTCATGCGTCTGGATATTGGTGAGGACCCGCTCGTCATAATAAGTCGAAACGGCCAGCGATATCTGGGCAAAACTGCTGCTGTCCTTCAGGTTGGATGTGAACGGCTCCTCGATCCGATGATAGCTCGCCTTAAACGCGGCCTCTGATAAGCCAGCTGGAACGTCGGCTTGCGGTTTGCCCGCTGCGTTGACCGCAATTTCACTGCCGTCTTGCGCAATTAATTTGGGGCGGTTGGGATCCTCCGCTTCTTCATGTGCCGGACCGAGCGAACCGGCCAAAAAATACCCTCCCGCTGCTCCGCCACCGTCGAGCAGCAGCACCGCCATCAATCCCATCAGGATGGTTTTACCTTTGCCCTTTTTGGACTTGGCTTCTGTGCCTTTTTCGGGGTCTTTGCTCATCGAACAGTCCTTGTGTTTTTGCGTTTAAGTCTATGCGTAGCGAATGCCAGTGATCGTCAGCGGAGCACCGGCAAGGGACTGAATTTCGTCCATTGCCGAAAGCGACATGACACCCGCCCGCGCGGGCATTGCGAAGCGAGGGGGTGGTGCCGACGATTGATCGGTTGACGAAAAACTGGCGGTGCCGACCAAATCTCCCGGCTCAATCGTAACGCGAACGGAGCGTGCCGCCTGGTGACGCAAATCCTGTTCCAGCCTGTTTTGCGAGGCGGACAATATCTGCCGGGCGCTCTCATTTTCCGCGGACAGAATGACATGCGGCTCGCCTTCCGTGGTAAACACAGAAATGTGCAGCATTCCCAGTTCCGCTGGCTTCATCTGAAATGCGAGCATGTTTTTGCCCGAAGCAATTTGCCCGACATCGCGGACCAGCACCGCCAGTTCTTTGGCCAACTGCCCGCTCCACTGTGCTTCCGCGCCAGCGACGGTAAGCTGCGGCGCGGCGGGTATTGGCCCGGTTGGTGGAACGCTTTGTAAGTTAGCCTGGGGTAGCATTTGCAACATCGGCAGGCGATCCAAAGGGCTGCTTGGCTGGGTTTCGGCCTGCTGAAATTTTGCCAGATTTACCGTCAGTTGTTGATCGGCCTGCGCAGCGATCTCCGGATTTGGCTTTGGGATTTCCGTTTGCAGCCCATCCGCAAGTACCGGCGCGCGCTCCGTGACGGCGCGAAAATTTACAGTCGGTTGCAGCAAATTTGCTGGAGGCTCGGGATCACTCGCGCTGGCATCGATCGTGACCGTCGGGGCGGGCAAGTTTCCAACACCCTGCAAATTCTCCCGTTGGCTGGGAAGAAGTGCTACCTCGCCCTGAATTGTTGGCGTGGCTTGAATGGTTTGCGATGATTGCTCTGACTGCGGCTCAGCGGGCTTTGCCAGCGGTGCTTTGGGCAAAGTCGAAGCCAACGTTTCACTTTCCGTGATCGGATTGATTAAGTCAGAAGCTTGCTCATCGGTTTCGATCACCTCCTCCGATTCTGGCGCAGATTCGTCCACGGCTACCGGAAGGTCGGCAAGGTACTGCAGAATATCGTGGAAACCACCTGTTCGCGGTGCATTTTCTGTTGGCACTGTTATTAAAGGTGCGGCCTGATTTTCAAGGCCCGGCAGCGCGCTCATCATTCGGCCCTCCCCTTCCTGACGATCGGAAGGAAGTTGAGCATATTCTGCTTGTCCTGCTCTTTCAGAAGATACCGTGTTGCATCTTCACTCTGCTTTTCACGAAGAAGACGCTCGGTATGGCAGGTTTGAAAGCGGGCAAAATGCCGGTCCATGGCGATCTGATTCATCACTGCCGCCCGGCGCAAGCGG
>JBGSLY010000217.1:0-8285 GCA_041740435.1 Parasphingorhabdus sp. | reverse complement strand
AGGCTGCGGGCCAATGTGGTCATATCGCTGTTGAGCAGGGTGGTGAGGTTCATGGTTGACCCTTACAGCGCTGAGAAAATTGATCGATCCGGCAGATTAAATTAACATTGGCGCGCGGACGGACGATCAAATCCGGCCAATAATTTCCATCCTCCCCGTCCAATGACAGCTTTATGCGGACCAGTATCGGCAAATCGCGCCGGTCAGTCCAGCGTGATTGCCAAATCCGGTCGGTTCCCAATGGCTCGCTGCCAAAATAGGAAATCTGAATATCACGCACACCCGTCAATAGCCGTGTCTGGCGCCAACCGGAAAGAGCGAGATTCTCCAAATCAATATTGCGGTTTAGCCCGCTAGAAGAATATAAAATCAGATCACCACTCGACGTCAGCAGCAACCGGTACCGCTCCACCGCGTCAGGCGCATGCATGGGAAGCACCGGGGCGAAAAACCCTAGCTGAGCTTCTCCGCCCTGAAAATCGATTTGCGCGGTGTTGGCGTCAGCTCTCAAAACACCGACGATTCGGGATAATCTCTCGCGCAATATAGTTTGCGCAGAAATCACAGCTTCATGAGGCAGGGGGGATGTCACATCTTTCTGCTGAAACTTGGTTAGTCCGAACACTCCGCCGAGGAGCATAGATGCGGTCATGCCGAAAACTGCCATGGCAACGAGCAGCTCCACCAATGTGAAACCCGCCGATCTCGGATCCTTTGGTGCAATAGCGTTCAACATCAACGTGCAACCCTGACGCCCGACAATGTTGCAGATGTGCGGGAATCGCCGATCCGGTAAACGCGCACGGTGACCGTTTCGACCGCGACATCGGTCCGCGCATTCGCAACTGTTTCGGAGAAACGTGTTTCCCAACGAAAGCGGCCATCCTGGCCCGAAGCCACTCCAGCCGTTTCGCTTCCCGGTGCCAGCGCGGCATCTAACCCGGACTGCGCGATCAGCATCGCCATTTGCTTATCGGATAAGTGCTTTTGCGCCGCAAATGTTGATTGCACCGTTTGAAAAAATAGCGCGGTGATTATAGCCATGATCGCCAGCGCAATTAGCGCCTCGACCAGCGCATATCCATTTCGAACAGGGTTTGATGGGCGAATGGGCATTGGGTATCAGACAGTTCGGCGAATGCGGCCAGTTTGGGGATCAACCTCAATCCGCGCGATATTTCCGCGCCATGACAATTGAATGGCATTTCCGGAAGCCGTGCCATCGGCAAAAAATGTGATCACCGAATCTTGTTCAATTGTTATCCCATCGGCAATGGTCGCAGCTTCCTGTCCTTCGATCCGGAATTCACGTCGTGACGCATCGATGATGAAGTCCTGTTTGGCATCCGAACGCAGCGCTATGGCCCTTGCTTCCGACAATTTTCCGGATATTTCCGTTTGCACACTCCGATATTCGGCAAGACCTATACCGCGCGCGATATTGGGGAACGCCAAAGAGGCGATCAATGCCGCGACCGCCAACACCACGAGCATTTCGATCAAGGTAAAGCCCCTCGCGCGCGGAGGCAGCGAAGGGTGCACAAGGATCATTCTTTCCAGTTTCCAATATCCTTGGCCTCGCCGCTGCCACCCGGGGCGCCATCTGATCCGTAGGTGAAAATATCAATTTCGCCCCGCTTACCGGGAACAACCATCATATAAGGTTTGCCCCATGGGTCGATGATCGCGGTCGCATCGGGCAAATAGGGTCCATTCCAAAGCGGCACCGACGCTGGACTTTCGACTAGCGCCTTTAGGCCCTCCTGATTTGTCGGGAAACGCCCGGCATCCAATCGAAACAGTTGGACCGAAGACGCGATATTTTTGATTTGTATCGAGGCAGTTTGGCTCTTTGAACTGCCAAGATACCGCAACACCTGCGGCCCGACAATCGCGGCGAGCAACCCCAGAATCGCCAGAACCACCAACAGCTCCAAAAGGGTAAAGCCGTTGGGTTTGCGTTGTCTTTTTGTATGTAAAATTTTCATGATGATATCGCCAATTCGTTGAAACCAATTATTGCAGACATGATCGATGCGATGATTGCAGCGACCACCACCCCAAGAAATACCGTTATCACCGGGGTCAATATGCCAATTAGACGCTGTAATCGGATCCGCACGTCGCGGTCCAGCACATCCGACAGCCGGGCCAGCATCATCCCGAGCTGGGATGTTTCCTCCCCGGTTCGCAAAAAACCAATGGCAAGCGGCGGCAAGACCCCCGCTTTTGCCATCGGCCCTGACAATCCACTACCTTCCTTCAGGCTGTTTGCCACCGATCCTAGGGCATCGGAAATATAGCTGTTCGCCACCGTTTTCTGGGCAAGCGATACCGCATTGGGAAGCGGAATATTCCCCTCAATGAGCACTCCTAAAGTGCGGCTGAAGCGAGCAATTTCCAGATACTGGATCAGCGTGCCGATCTGCGGAAGGTGGAAAAGGGCGGTATCGACGCGCTTTTGCATTTGCGGTTGACGCAGCGCCAACTTTATCGCCGCAAAAGCCCCTATGCCCGCCAGCAGAACAAACCATCCATAGGATCGAGCAAATTGACTGGCGGCCATTACCGCGCGCGAAGCGTCGGGCAATCGATCCTTTGCTGTGGCGAACAGGCTTTCAAATTGAGGTACCACCACCAGCAGCATCAGCAGGATGACGCCGACCGCCACGGCACAAAGGGCTGCCGGGTAAATCATCGATGTGGCGACCAGTTTGCGCAAATCCTCGGCCTGCTCGAGCATTTCGCCCAAACGGGACAGGGCGGGGGCAAATTGCCCATTGGCTTCGCCCGCCTCGGTCATCGCGATGGCAACGGGGGAGAAGAGATTGCTTTGTTTTGCCATAGCCTGGGACAATGGTATCCCGGCCCGGACATTGGCTAAAAGTTCGGAAAAATCCGTGGCCAATTCCGGTTCTGCGACATTTTCTATCGCCAGCGCAAGCGCGCGCACCAGCGGCAATCCTGCCTTTAGCAAAACCGCCATTTCATTGATCAGTGTGTTTACCGCACGGCGCCGCTTTGCCGAAATTTTGGGGGCGCCTTTTTCTCCCAGAGGTCCAGTCGCCTCGGTCAATTCAATTGGCCTGATGCCGGATTTCCGCAAATTGGACATAGCCAGATCCAGACTTGCCGCATGGATATGTCCAGCGGCCAGCGATCCGTCGGCAGATAGGGCGCGGTAGCGAAAATTAGGCATGACACGTCATGACTGCGCGACCACCCGAACCGCTTCTTCAAATGTGGTTAGGCCCGACCGCACTTTGGCGAGACCGTCATCGGATAGTGTGGCCATCCCAGCATCGACTGCCGCTTGGTGTATTTCCCGCTCATCAGCGCCGTGCAGGATCAGCCGGGCAATATCGGCATCAACCGGCAGAAATTCGAAAATGCCGATCCGGCCCTTATACCCGGTATGATTACAATGCGCACATCCCTCTGCGCGACAATATTCGCCCCCGGATTGCGCGTTATCACCGGACAAACCAAATCGTTCCAAAATGGCAGAATCAGGCTGAAACGCGACCTTGCAATCGGGGCAAAGGCGTCGCACCAATCGTTGAGCTAGAACTCCGGACAAGACCGAGCTTAACAAAAACGGCTCAACATCCATATCCAAAAGGCGTGCGACCGCTCCAGCGGCGCTGTTGGTGTGCAACGTGGACAAGATCATATGTCCGGTCAGCGCGGCCTGAACCGCAATTTCAGCCGTTTCACGATCCCGGATTTCCCCGACCATGATGACATCGGGATCCTGCCTCAAAAAGCTGCGCAACGCAGAGCTGAAGGTGAAGGCAATTGCGGGATTGACCTGCGTCTGGATGACACCGGACAGGCGATATTCAATCGGGTCTTCGACCGTCAGAATTTTGCGATCAACCGAATTGAGTTCCCCCAAGGCGGCATAAAGTGTTGATGTTTTGCCGCTGCCGGTTGGTCCGGTGACGAGCAAAATGCCATAGGGACGGGTAATGGCCTTTTTCAGTTCCGCGGCCATCTCCGCCGAAAATCCCAATGACGGGAAATCAAGCGACAATTTCGACCGATCCAAAATACGCATTACCACGCTTTCGCCGTGAATCGATGGTGCAGTGGCGACGCGCAGGTCGACTTCGTTGCCTCTAACCGCAATTTGCAGACGACCGTCCTGTGGCAAACGTTTCTCGGCAATATTCAAGCCGGAAATAATCTTGATACGCGACACCACCGGTGCGCGCATGGATGCGGCAAGATGCGGCATTTCCACCAGAACGCCATCAATGCGATACCGAACGCTTAATTTTTCATCGGTGGGCTCCAGATGGATGTCGGATGCGCCCAAATCGGACGCTTGGGCAATAATCCGGTTCACGGCCCGGATCACCGGTGCATCGCTGACAAGATCCTTCAGTCGATCCATATCATCTTCGTCGATCGCATCCTCCAGATCATCGCGTTCGACGTTGGTGGTGCGATACAATCGGTCGAACTGACCATCAATGTCGCTGGCACGGCACAGTCTTGCGCGGATGCTGCAATGCAGTGAAACGGCAATGGATTCGATCAGGTCAATTTCGAAAGGATCGACCACCGCAACGTCGAGGATGTTATCCGACAGAGCAATGGGCAGAATTCGGTTGGCTTGCAAAAAGGGAAGCGAAAGCTCGGATTCCAATATCGGTGTGACGGGCCAAGCGTCGGTTGCCATCCGATTGATTTTTGTTGCCTGCTCCAACGCACCAAGCAGCCGGTCCTCCGATATGATGCCGAGCCGGGTCAGGACCACGCCCATCTGCTCGCCCGTTTCTTTTTGCGCAAGACCTGCCCGGACAACGGACTCTTCTTCGATGCATCGCGTCGCAAGGAGTGCGGTGATCAAATCGCTATTCCCCGGCGCATTGAGGTAGCGGGGTGACAGTGCCGTCTCCGCGATGGCCCGAAAATGTGATACATTCGACATTTTACAAATTAACTCGGAAATCGGTCCCCGGCAATCCACCGTGTGCAGGGGGCTCCAACTGCTATTCTCCCTGCAATTGCCATGAGATAGCCGCATAGCATGACATTTATATGTCAGTAATGTAACAGTTTAGAGATTCTGCGCATCATAAAATTGTCATCGAATCAGGCTATTCCCCCCTCGTCAGCGGTTCGGTAAAAGCCATTTTATGTGAAGCGCAGGCATTTTGTTTGCAGCCATGATGTCTGCGCCTAGTATATACTACGAATTATATCATTCAAAATGTATCTATTGTGAATGAATATTGACTTGTTTTTATATTCAAAAGCGCGATTCGTGCTCCGAATAAATTTTGCAGAGCCTGTCGCTTCGGGGTGCACCCGATGGCGGCGCTATTCATCCAAGGGAATCTTATTATGAAATCGCTAAAACTCTCATTGGCAGCAGCGACCGCGCTGACTGTTTTTTCGGCTAACGCCGCGCAAGCGCAGGTGCAATTGCCAAATGCTGAAATCCGCGGAGCGGGCGCGTCGTCGATCACCAACGTTCTGGTTCGTTCGCTGAACTGCGTCGGCAACCCCGGCAACCATGTGGCTGGTGACACCGCCAATAACCGTTTGAACAAAGCGGGCAACAACAGCGGCCAGCTCAGCACGATTGCCCCAGGCGCCTACGCTGGCACGCCTGCCTATGATTGCGAAACCCAAGAAATTCAGCCTGGATTCCAAGGGAAATATGTAGCCACGGGTTCGGGTACCGGTCGTGCGTTTTGGCGCACCTTCTCGAACCAACTGCCAGGTACAACCGGTTCGAACATCAATCCGTTTGGCACGTGGAACAATGTGCAATTTGCGATGTCAGATGCGCCTGCTTCGGCTTCGGACATCACGACCTATAATGCCAACGCGAACAATTCCACCAACAAAGCTGGCGCTCCCATCCATTTCCCGCTCTACGTTCTGCCCGTCGCGATCGCCTATGAACCGCGCTATGGCCGCACTGCTGGCGGAGTCGATTTGCTGTTCCGCGTCAAGGTTCCTGTGTCGATCAATGGACAAGCAGCCGGTGGTCTCCGTTTGAGCCGTGAAGCCTATTGCGGCATCTTTAACGGTGATATCACCAACTGGAACGATCCGTTGTTGCAGAGCCTGAACGGAGACCTGTCGTTCCGCAGCACGTCTGACAACCTGACACGCTGGAACACCGAAGGCGTTCCCATCCGTCTGGTTGGACGTATTGACCGCTCGGGAACGACCGATGTGTGGACCCGTCACTTGGTGCAAGCGTGCAACGGCTTTGGCTACACCAACGCCTATGTCTCGGCCAATGAAACGCTGCCGCACGATGGTACCATCAACATGACGTCGAAACGCACTGACACCAACGTCAAGCCAGGCAATACCGGTGCAGGCAACGGTTCGGTAACATTGGTCAGCGGAGCATTTTACAACCGCGTAAACAATACTATCGAAACTGATCTCGGTGTTGAACAAGCCGGTAAGTACCTTTTGGCCGATGGCGGCAGCGGCGTGCGCGATGCGATCCGTTTGGCTCCTGACCGTCCATCAACGGTGAATAGCACGCTGTTGAACGGCAAAGTGGGCTATATCGGCGCGGACAACGTCATACCGGCTCCGGGTGCCACTTTGTTCAGTGCTGCATTGGGTGAAGGCCCAACCAGCACACGTTTTCTGATGCCAACGGCGCGCAATGCAACGCTGTCATTCGGATCCGGCGCTGCGGCGATTCTTCCGCCGCAGAGCAATGCTACCGGCGCTTATGACGAAAATGATACCCGGACCAATTCGATTACCGGACAGCCCGTTAATCGTGCTAACCCGCTGGATTGGACCGACGTGCTCTATTCCGCGCAAAATGGTGCACAGCGGCTGGACAACCCGGTTATCGGGTATCCGATCACTGGTACGGCACAGTTCCTGACCTATACCTGCTTTGCAACGGTAGCACGTCGTTTGGCCTTGGTGGAATTCTTGGCCTTAAATACCGGAAATGTTGGTCTGGACTCAAATCGCCAAGCGATTGACCGTGGGATTTTCAACAGCACGGTTGCAGTTCGCCCAGGTATCCTTGCCCAGGCGGGTGTTGCTCCAATGCCAAAGACTTGGTTGGCGGCATTTAACCAGACCTTCCTGCGGGACTCCACGCAAAGCAGCAATGGTACGGTTTTGGGTTCGCGCAACCTTTGGATCCAATCCAAGCTGCCCAGCACCACGGCACAGTTCAATCCGAACAATGCCAAGGGCGCATTTCCAAATCCGACCTGCACCAGCGGTTCGGGCGCATAATAAAATCCAAAATTGGAATATTGAGGCCCCGGAGAAATCCGGGGCCTTTTTTTATGTCAATGCGCTCGATTGCAAACGTGGCGGCTGCCCGCCAAGCAAAGGGAACAGCGCGCGCAAAATACACGCTCCGCTTCAGGAAATTCTGCGCTCTGGGATGGAAGGCGTCAACAAAGACCTGCGGCCTCAGGTCCAAAAATTTTTAATGCGGGGAAAGCTCGATGGCTTATATCCGGGCCTTTTTGCAGCTCTGCTTATAGCGGTTTTCGATCTGACCAGATCGCCGCTCTCATTCGATGATTGCCTCGTTCTTTGAGACGTCAGTTTTTTCAAACTGCTTGCAAAGCAGACGCACCAATCGGGCCACTTTGATTGAGCCGCGATCTTTGCGGCTCAATCAATTATATGCCTTGTATCTGCCTTGCGGTCTTTTACCGGCAATCGCCATTTGCATCCGGCTGGCTTCCATCGGGGCAGGTAGTGCCTCGGCCGCCGATATAACCCAGCACCTCAACGATGATCTGCGACAAACGATCGCCGCCCAAGTTCTTGCGCACCGAGTCAGCAGCGGCATTGGCTACGACCGAAGATGCTGCACTGGCCGGTACCGCTGGAGCGGCAGTGGTCGATAGAGTTGGAACACCCGATACCGCGCCGCCGACTTTGAAGTTGTCGGCATTGGCCACACGGGCGGCGGCAACGAACACGTCGCCAGACGCGCGAACCCCGGCGTCACCGGCATCGACCGTTCCGACCGGCGCAATCAGTGTAACGCTAGAGGCAGCAACCTCGGGAGATGGCCGGAAGGCAGCAATACCAGCACCCGAAACGCTGCCCGCGCTATCGACTTCGGTAAAGCCATTCAGATTGAATCGCACAGTAATCGGCGGGAAATTCGACGAGTTTTTCGGACCCTGACCGGCGTTCAAATCCCCGTTGGAGGAGAACATGACGATATCGCCGCCTTGCAAGGAGAATAGGCGGCTCTGGTTCAACTGGAAATTGCCATCGGTAAAGGACCGGATACCGCCACCGCGCAGCGA
>JBGSLY010000216.1:0-4186 GCA_041740435.1 Parasphingorhabdus sp. | reverse complement strand
CCGCATTGCCCGCCGCATCGACCACCAATATTTCAGCATAGGGAATGCCGCGTCCGATGCTGGTGGGCATAGTATCGATCAGAGAAGGGGCCAAAAAAGTGGAGCGGAACGCTTCGGTCAGACCGTACATGGCCACGATATCGGTCTTCCCGCCGAATATGCCGCGCAATTCCAGAACCAACCGAGGGGTTAAAGCACCGCCGCTATTGGTCAACCGGCGCATGGCGGAAATGGCATCCTCAGGCCAGTGCTGCTCAACCAACTGCACCCAAAGCGGCGGAACCGCGGCCAACGTGGTTATCTGGTGCTTCGCGCAGGCCTTGATAACATCGCGCGGCGTCAAATAGTCGAGCGGTACCGCGCAACCCCCGGCGGCCCATGTCGAGAGCAGCTGATTCTGCCCATAGTCAAAGCTGAGCGGGAGGACGCATAGCGTCCGGTCATCGGCGGCAAGATGGAGATAGTCCGCAACGCTGATGGCCCCCAAACTAAGATTGGCGTGGCTCAGCATCACACCCTTGGGCTTGCCGGTTGATCCGCTAGTGTAGAGAATGGCGGCAAGTGCGTCGCAATCACGCTGTCGCGGCGATGGCGGGCAGGGCTCAGCAACCATTGCGGTCTCGTCCCAGACATTGGTTTCATCCCATAGAGCAACGTCTGTTGCCAGCACCTGCACTTCCGGTTGGTTCAATCGGGCAGATTTCGAGATCAGCAAGCGTGCCCCGCTGTCGGCGACAATATGCTGCAACTGCATTGCCTTCAACGCCGGATTGACCGGCACATGAATCAGTCCCGCTCTCGCTGCTGCCAGCGGCATGACACAGGCAAGAATGGTTTTGGGCAGCCATGTCGCGACTCTGTCACCGGCGACAAGCCCCTGTGCCAGCAACCATGCCGCCAGCTGTCCGACACGGAGATTTAACTCTTCATAGCTAATGATCCGGTCACCATAGGCGAGCGCCGGTGCCAATGGTGCCTTGTCAACCACCAGCCAATCCAGCGGAAAGCCCTTATTTTCCAATGTTGTATTCAACGATTCAGCCTATAGAATGCGAAGTGGCGGACAGGAGCGTAGCTTTGCCGGAATTGTGTAAATATCACGATAACATTGATTCGCTGCTGCAAACCGGTGGCGGCTGCCTGACCCGTGAGCGTCAGAATTCGCTGTTTGATCGGCTGGATTGGTTTGCCGATATGGCCCGGCACTGTCTGCCGGGCAGCAAACCAGCTATTGTCGAAGCCCATTCGGGAACAGCCGAAGCCTGGCTGTTGATGCGGCAAGATGGCTTTGGCCGCGCGGCTCCGCTTGCCAATTACTATAATTTTACCTTTCGCCCGGTTTTCGGCGGTGATTATGATGAGGTAACCCGGTTAAGATTGATCGCCATGATCGCAGCGCAGCTGAAACCGCATGCGCATCAAATATCGATGTCACCGGTTCCCGACGAAGATGACAGCGCCAGCCTGTTAGAGCGCGGCTTTGTCCAAGCCGGATGGTATGTCATTCGCGAACATGCCGACGAAAATCATATTTTGCAGGTGCGCGGGCGGACGTTCGATCAATATTGGCAGGAGCGCCCCGGACAGCTTCGCAGCACCGTGCGCCGCAAATCTGCCAAGAACATCGTTTCACTGCGTATCGAAAGTGAATTCGTCAATGAAAGCTGGGCGGATTATGAGGCGGTTTATGCCGCCAGTTGGAAACCAGCCGAGGGTGTCCCTGCATTCCTGCAATCCGTGGCGCAGCGTGAGGCAAAGGCCGGAGCCTTGCGGCTGGGTCTTGCCTATGTCGATGGCAAACCAGTGGCGGCACAATTCTGGACCGTCGAAAATGGCGAGGCCCTGATTCACAAGCTGGCCCATGTCGAAGACGCTGTTGCCGCTTCGCCCGGGACATTGCTGTCAGCCGCGATGTTTCAGCATGTCATTGATGTGGATGGTGTTCGGATCATCGATTTTGGCACAGGTAACGATGCTTATAAGCGCGACTGGATGGAAGAGGTACGCCCGCGCTATCGGTTGAAGATGTACTGGCCGAACCACCCCCTCAACTGGCCCTATATCGCGCGGGATATGTACCGGAAATATCAGCAGTCGAAGAAGGGAATGAACAGTGAATGATAGCGAAATAGACCGCATCCTGCGCGCGGTCTTGCAAGATGTTCTGGGTCTGGATGCAGAGCAGGTGGCGGAATTCGATGCCGAAACCGAGCTGTTCGGTGCCCTGCCCGAACTCGATTCGATGGCAGTGGCTGGTCTTTTGACCGAAATCGAAGACCGGTTTGACATCATGGTCGATGACGATGACGTCGACGGCGCATTGTTCGAAAATTACGGCAGTTTGCTCGCTTTTGCGACCCAGAAGCTATCGGCTCGAAGCTAGTTATCGTGGACGCCAATGTGACCATCACCCAATATCAATGTGGTGGCCATGCGGAATTGTGCCTGCGCACCGGCCAGGACCATCAGCAGCAAGTCCTGCTGATCCCGCCATTATTCGATGAAATGAACCGGATGCGCCGGTCGTTAGTGCAAGTGATGCAGCGTTTGGATGCCGCGGGAGTCGGCTGTATCTTGCCTGACCTGCCGGGATGCAATGAAAGTTTAGTGCCGCCTGAAACGCTATCCCTCGCTCGCTGGTCCGAAGCGCTGTCCGAAGTGGGCAGACAGATCGCCCCACCCTCGCTGGTTGCAAGTTTTCGCGGCGGATGCCTTATTGCTTATGATTTTACCGATGCGAAAAGCTGGCAATTGTCGCCCGTTTCTGGATCGGCATTACTGCGCACTCTGATGCGAACAGAAATTGCCGCGGCCAAAACCATGGGCCAATCCTTGTCGATGGCGATTCTGGAACAACACGCCCGCGATGGGCTAGTTTGTTTGGCGGGCAATCCGATAGGCGCAGACCTGTTTTTCCAATTGCAAAATGCCGAGCCCACCCAGCCAGCCAATTGCCGGATCGCCCGGCTTTCGGGTGATAGCAAACCAGCGGATTGTGTGCTGACGGGGGATCCCTTGTGGCTGCGCGCCGAGCCAGGGGAGGACAGCGTGCTTGTGGAGGCCATTTGTGCGGATATTCTGGAGCATCTCTCCGCATGAAACGCGACCATTTTGCCTTTGGTGCCGCGGACATCCGCAGAATGGGAACCATTGACCACGCGGCCGGCAACACAGGCTTGCTGATTATCAGCGGCGGCAATGAAATACGCAGTGGTGCCCATAGCGGCATGGCGCGGTTAGCCCATTCCGTCGCAGTTTCTGGCTTTCCGGTAATGCGTTATGATCGCGCTGGTATTGGCGACAGCAGCGGCGAAAATCATGGGTTTCTAGGCTCGCAAAGCGATGTCCACGCGGCCCTTCTGGAATTTCGTCGACGCTGTCCCCAGCTTCAAAGGTTTGTGGTATTTGGGAATTGCGATGCCGCAACCTCCGCGGTCTTGTTCCATGCCGGACTTGATTTGGCGGCTCTGATTCTCGCCAATCCTTGGACAATCGAAAATCCCGGCGGGACCGCTGCACAGAGCCTGCCGCCGCCTGCTGCAGTGCGCGCCCGCTATTGGCAGAAGCTGACCGACGGACGCGCCATATGGGCGCTGCTGACTGGCAAGCTGGACTTCGGCAAGCTAATCCGCGGTCTGTTACATGCCGTCTCCCCCGCAGACGAAGGGGGACAACTTACATCCGATTTCGCTCGCTCCGCTCTCGCCTTTCAGGGACCGATTTCGATATTGCTCGCAGAGAAAGACAATACCGCTTTGGCATTTATGGCCGATTGGAAATCAGCGGTTTTCTCAAAATTACGGGCAAAAACCAGTATCGAATTGCGAATTTGCGACACCAGTTCGCACGGGTTTGCAAGGCCCGCCGACCATATCTGGCTGACCGAGGCGATAGTCGCCACACTGCAACAAATCGATAAGGAAGAAGGACGAAGGGCGGTCAGTACGCAACATACTTAAAAGACCAGCCCTTCGCCCCGCTTACAGGATGCGACCCTCTTCGAAGAAAGGTCCTGCAAGCCTCTCGAAGCGCATAACCCCATACGCTTCGAAAAACCGGATAAACCGATTGCGACACTTTTCCGGCGGATGGACCCCCATCCAATGCCCACCAGAACCTTCGCGCTGTTTCGTGATAGCGGACCCATACACAATGGCTGATGAACGGTCGTGTAAACAAATGTATC
>JBGSLY010000215.1:0-9794 GCA_041740435.1 Parasphingorhabdus sp. | reverse complement strand
GGCGTGATCGCGTTGCTGCTTATGCTGCAGCCGGATTTGGGTCAGACGATTATTTTTTGCGGGATTTGGTTCGTGTTGATGATGCTGTCCGGCCTTTCGGGCCGCCTCATTGCAGCAGCAATGCTGGCGGGCATAGTGGGCATTGTCGCGGCCTATTTCCTCTATCCCGTGGCAACCCAGCGCATTGATTTGTGGCTGTTCGGGTCGGATGAGCATGACCAGATCATGCTGGCGTACAAGACCATTACCGGCGGCGGATTTCTTGGCACTGGGCCAGGGCTTGGCGTGGAGAAATTTCACCTGCCAGAGGCGCAAACCGACTATATTTTCTCCGTTATCGGGGAGGAATTTGGCATGATTGCCTGCGCGGCCATTGCGCTCGTCTATTTTGCGCTGATCGTGCGGGTATTCCTGCGGTTGCTCGATGAAGAGGATAATTTTATCATCCTCGCGGTGGCGGGTCTCACCGCCCAATTTGGCGGGCAAGCGATCATCAATATGGCGGTGAATCTTCGGCTTTTCCCGTCCAAGGGCATGACTTTGCCGCTGATAAGCTATGGCGGGTCGTCGATTCTCGCGCTGTCGCTGGGTCTCGGGCTTTTGCTGGCCTTTACCCGCCGAAATCCTTATCTAGATCGTTCCGAGTTCAAAACGAAATGGAACGATTGATGGGTTTTTCCAAACACTATGTTCTGGCAGCCGGCGGCACGGGGGGGCATATGATCCCGGCCTATGCGCTGGCCACCGAACTGGTCCAGCGCGGGCACCGCGTCGCGGTGGTGACTGACGAGCGGGGGCAGAAGATACCGGGCCTCACCGATGCCGCTCAAGTGCACGTGCTGCCCGCTGGCCGATTGAGCGGCGGACCCTTGGGCTGGATACGTGCTGCCCGTTCGATCCTGCAGGGCCGATCCATGGCGATGCAGCTCTATTCGACCTTTCAGCCATCGGCGGTCATCGGTTTTGGCGGCTATCCGGCTTTGCCCGCACTGCTCGCCGGGTTTAAACGCGGTATCCCGACACTGGTGCATGAACAGAATGCGGTGTTGGGCCGGGTCAACCGGCTGGCGGCGTCGCGGGTCAATGCCATCGCC
Organism: Parasphingorhabdus sp.; assembly: GCA_041740435.1. GTDB lineage: Bacteria > Pseudomonadota > Alphaproteobacteria > Sphingomonadales > Sphingomonadaceae > Parasphingorhabdus. The sequence goes on along the minus strand of JBGSLY010000215.1, from coordinate 8,700 downwards.
ACCAGCTATCCAGAAATTGAAAAGCTGAAGCCCAAATTTGCCGACAAGGTCCATTTGGTCGGCAATCCGGTGCGCGAAGATGTGGTAGCGCTGCGTGAAGAGCCTTATCCGCCGCTCACCGAAGATGGCATTTTCCGCGTACTTGTCACCGGCGGCAGCCAAGGGGCCAGTATCTTGTCTGATGTCGTGCCCGACGCGCTCGCCATGCTGCCCGCGCATCTGCGCCACCGGCTGCAGGTGACGCAGCAATGCCGCGCGCAGGATATCGAAACGGTCCGCGCCAAATATGCGGAGCATAATATTCCTGCCGAACTGGCCACCTATCTGGAGGACCTGCCCGCGCGGCTGGGCTGGGCGCATTTGGTGATTGGGAGGGCCGGAGCATCGACGATTGCTGAGCTGACCGCCGCCGGTCGTCCGGCGATTTTGGTGCCGCTGCCGATTGCCACCGATGACCATCAAACCGCCAATGTGCGCGAAATGGTCGCGGCGGGCGGCGCGCGGTCGATCCCGCAGCCGCAGTTTACCGCCAAGGAATTGGCCAAGCAGATGCAGAAAATGGCGCTGCAACCCGGAGCGCTGGAAAACGCGGCCCGCTGTGCCAAGCGCTGTGGCCGTCCTGATGCGGTGCGCGATCTTGCTGATCTGGTCGAAAGCATCGGCACATCGCCGCTCGGCAAGACGATGAAGGTCAAGGCAGAAACCCCGCTCCGCAATCCGCTGGCCCGCGAAGCCTTAGCCAAGGACATTACGCAATGAAGGGCGTAGGCACCGATATTGGCACGATCCATTTTGTCGGCATCGGCGGCATTGGCATGTCTGGCATTGCCGAGGTGATGCACAATATGGGCTATAGCGTTCAGGGGTCGGACATTGCCGAGGGCTATGTTGTCGAAGGCCTGCGTCAGCGCGGGATCAAAGTGATGATCGGTCATGACGCCGAAAATCTGGGTGATGCCGCCGTGGTGGTCACTTCGACAGCGGTCAAACGTGGCAATCCGGAAGTGGAGGCTGCTCTGGAACGCCGCATACCGCTGGTCCGCCGCGCCGAAATGCTGGCCGAACTGATGCGCCTCAAATACACCGTGGCGGTCGCGGGTACCCATGGCAAGACGACGACAACTTCGCTGATTGCCGCGATGCTGGATGCGGGTGGTATCGATCCCACGGTCATCAACGGCGGGATTATTAACAGCTACGGTTCGAACGCCCGGCTGGGCGACAGCGACTGGATGGTGGTGGAGGCCGACGAAAGCGATGGCAGCTTTCTGCGGCTGGACGGGACCATAGCCGTGGTGACCAACATCGATCCGGAGCATCTCGATCACTATGGCGATTTTGAAACCGCCAAGGCCGCCTATATCGAATTTATCGAGAACGTGCCTTTTTATGGCGTTGCTATCCTGTGTCTCGATCATCCGGAGGTGCAAGCCATCATTCCGCGCATTCGCGATCGCCGGATCACGACCTATGGATTTTCTGCGCAGGCCGATGTTCGCGCCGATCATGTCCGGCCCGATTTGGGCGGCAACACTTTTGATGTGGTTATTCGTGCCCGCCCTTCTGATTCTGGGGGCAGCAAGCGGGAAATCAAGGATGTTTTCCTGCCTATGTCCGGTCGCCACAATGTGCAGAACGCTCTGGCCGCGATTGCAGTAGGTCTGGAGCGGGGCATGAGCGATGCAGGAGTACAGGCGGGCTTTGCAAAATTTGGCGGCGTCAAACGGCGCTTCACCAAGGTGGGCGAAGTCGATGGCGTGACTATCATAGACGATTACGGCCATCACCCGGTGGAAATCCGCGCCGTGCTGTCTGCGGCGCGGGAAGGGGCCAGAGGCCGGGTGGTCGCGGTGTGCCAACCGCATCGCTATTCGCGGCTAGGCAATTTGATGGAGGATTTTGCAACCGCCTTTAATGACGCGGACGTCGTCTATATCTCCCCCGTCTATGCTGCGGGAGAGGCCCCGATCGAAGGCGTTAGCAGCGCAGAACTGGTCGGTAAAATCAAACGGCGCGGACACCATAGCGCGCAGGAAGTCGAGAGCGCCGATGCGCTGGCAAAGGAACTGGCAGAAAGCACCCGCGATGGCGATCTTGTCGTCTGTCTGGGGGCTGGCGACATCACCAAATGGGCGGCGGGATTGGCCGACGCGATCAAGGCGGTGCGGGGATGAGCGCGATGTTTAAAACTCATGTGTTCCCGCGAAGGCGGGAACCTCACGTGAGACGGTCCCTCTATAGGCTCCCGCCTGCGCGGGAGCACGGGTTGATTGTGTTATGACAGTTGCTACCCTCCCCAAAACCATTGGCAAACTAACCGCAAACGCCCCCTTGGCCCCGCTCGTCTGGTTCAAATCGGGCGGTGATGCTGAATGGTTATTCGAACCGAAGAGCATCGAAGACTTGCAGGATTTCGTTCGCCAATTGGACGCTGACACTCCGGTCTGGCCGTTGGGGCTTGGCTCTAACTTGATAATTCGTGATGGCGGGGTGCGCGGGGTTACGGTGCGGCTGGGCAAGAGCTTTGCGGTCATAGAGCGGCTGGATGATGTTACTGTTCGCTGCGGCGGCGGCGCGTCGGGGATTTCGGTGTCGAGCAAGACGCGCGACTGGGGCATTGCTGGCCTTGAATTTCTGCGCGGTATTCCTGGCACCGTGGGTGGTTTTGTCCGGATGAACGGCGGTGCCTATGGCCGCGAGGTTTGCGATATTTTGCTAAATTGCGATGTCGTTTTGCGCAATGGTACTCTCGCCACACTGACCGCCGCCGACCTGCGCTACAGCTACCGCCACAGCGAATTGCCCGATCAGGCGGTGGTTGTTTCGGCGGTTTTTCAGGGGCAGCCCGGCGACCCGGTCACAATCGGCACGGAGATGGATCGCATCGCCGCCGAGCGTGAAGCATCACAGCCGCTACGCACCAAGACCGGCGGCTCCACCTTCAAAAACCCGGACGGGCACAAGGCTTGGCAATTGGTCGATGCCGCCGGTTGCCGGGGCCTCACCATCGGACAGGCGCAGGTCAGCGAGAAGCACACCAATTTCCTGATCAATCTGGGCGGCGCGACCTCCGCCGAGATCGAAGCGTTGGGCGAAGAGGTTCGCAAACGGGTGAAGGCGCAATCGGGCGTTGACCTGCAATGGGAAATTCAAAGGGTAGGGGAAAGAGGTTGAGTAACCGTCTGAATATCGCGGTATTGATGGGCGGCTGGTCCGCAGAGCGCGAGGTGTCGTTGATGAGCGGCAATGGCGTCGCCGACGCGCTTGAAAGCCTTGGCCATACGGTGACCCGCGTCGATATGGACCGCAATGTGGCGCAGGTGCTGACCGCCATTCGTCCCGATGTGGTGTTCAACGCGCTGCACGGTGTTCCTGGAGAAGATGGCACGGTGCAGGGGATGCTCGATCTGATGCAGATTCCTTACACCCATTCCGGGCTGGTCACATCGGTGACCGCGATCGACAAACAGCTGACTAAGCAGGCGCTAGTCCCGAATGGCATACCCATGCCGAAGGGGCGGATCGTAACCCGCGCGGAAATTTACGCCGGTGATCCCCTGCCGCGCCCCTATGTCTTAAAGCCGGTCAACGAAGGCTCCTCGGTCGGGGTGGCGATTGTCACCGACGAAAGCAACTACGGCAATCCTATCAGCCCCGATGCGCGAGGGCCGTGGCAGGATTTCGACAGCCTGCTCGCCGAACCGTTTATCAAGGGCCGCGAGCTGACCGTCGCGGTTCTGGGTGACCGGGCGCTGACCGTCACCGAGCTTAAACCGGTGCGCGGTTTTTATGACTTTGACGCCAAATATACGGAAGGGCTGACCGAGCATATCTGCCCGGCGCAAATCCCAGACGACATCCGCGATCTCTGCCTCGATTATGCGCTGCGGGCGCACCGGATTTTGGGCTGTAAGGGCACATCGCGGACCGATTTCCGTTGGGACGATGAACTGGGCGCGGCGGGGCTGTTCGTGCTGGAAACCAATACCCAGCCGGGCATGACGCCGCTCAGTCTGGTGCCTGAGCAGGCCAAGCAACAGGGGATCAGCTATCCGCAGCTGGTAGAAATTATCATCAAGGAGGCCCTATGACATCGGCAACCATCAAGCGCGGCACGCGCAAACCTGCGAACAAGCGCCCTAATTCCAGCCGGATCAAGCGAGTGTCGACCATCGATCGGGCGATGCGCGCTATGCCAGTGACCGAACAGCAGATTCAGCGCGGGCTAAGTTGGGGGCTGGCCGGGGTGTTCCTGATCGGCGCCTATGCCGCCGCCCATTATATGGGATTTGTTGCAATGGCAGGGCAGGAAATCGCCGCCGCCACGTCAAGGGCAGGCTTTGAGGTCAAGCGGATCGAGGTACAGGGTGTCGAGCGGATCGACGAACTCAAGGTCTATGAGACCGCGCTGGCCCAAAAGGACCGCGCGATGGTACAGGTTGATGCCGAGGCCCTGCGTCAAAAGCTGATGGAGAATGGCTGGGTCAAGGATGCCCGGGTATCCAAGCGCCTTCCAGAAACTCTGGTGGTCGAAATCATCGAACGCAAACCGATTGCGGTCTGGCAGCAAAATGGCCATTTGGCGCTGATCGACGAAGAAGGCCATGTGCTGGAAAAAATCCGCCAGAGCCAAATGCCCGATCTTCCGGTTGTGGTTGGCAAAAAGGCCAATTTGCAGATTGAAAGTCTCCGCAAACTGCTGGACGCTGCACCGGCTCTCAAGCCGCAGGTCGCGGCGGCCACTTGGGTGGGAAATCGCCGCTGGGACTTGCAATTTGCTAGTGGTGAGACCTTGGCTTTGCCGGAAGGCGAAACCACCGCGGCGGCGGCTCTGCTCAACTTTGCCCGGCTCGACGGGGTCAACCGTCTTCTCGGTAAGGGGGTAGCCCATTTCGACCTGCGCGACGGGGAGCGGGCCTATCTACGGATGAAGAAGGAACAGGCGGCTGAAGAAGCTGATGGTGCGGAAACGACCAAAGGCTGACCAGCAAGCAATCGAGGAAAGGACAGGATATGGCGGCACGGGTAGACAAGATCTTTACAGCGCTCGACATCGGATCGTCCAAAATCACCGCGATGATCGCGGGGCAAATGGACAATGGCGAACTGACGGTACTGGGCACCGGGCAACGGGCAAGCCGTGGGGTCAAGCGCGGCTATGTCGCCGATCCGGAGCTTGCAGAGCTTGCAGTACGAGAGGCGGTGGAACAAGCAGAACGGGTCGCTGGCACCAATATCGATCAGGTCTGGGTCGGTTTTTCCGCCGGTGGTCTCGCCAGCTCCTTGACATCGGTCGAGGTTGAATTGGGCGGGCACCGAATTGAGCAGGATGATGTTGATCAATTGCTGGATGCGGGGCGGCAAAGCATCAATGCCGATGGCAAGATGGTGCTGCACGCACAGCCCGCTCTCTACACAATCGATGGCTTGGCCGGGGTCAAAAAGCCCGTCGGTTTGCATGCCGACCGGCTGGGGGTGGATATCCATGTGATCCTCGCGGACGGTTCGCCGGTCCGCAATATCGATATGAGCATTCGCGGCGCGCATTTGAACGTCAAATCCATCGTCGCGTCGCCGATTGCGACCGGTATGGCGTGCCTCAGCGATGAAGAGCGCGAATTGGGCGTTGCACTGATCGAGATGGGCGCGGAGACAACCAATGTGGCTTTGTTTGCGGGCGGGATGATCGCGGGCCTCACGACACTGCCGCACGGCGCCTCGGATATTACCGATGACATCGCATCAGCCTTTGGATTACGGCGCGCGCAGGCGGAACGGATCAAGTGCTTTTATGGCTCCGCAGAAACCAATCCCCGCGACAATCACGAACCGATTGAGATCGAGAATGACGGTGCCAAAGACAGCGCAGAACCCGTCCGCATTACCAGAGCGCAACTGGTAGCGGTCATTCGTCAGCGGCTCGACCACACCATAACTGAAATTAGTAAGGCACTGAAAGATTTAGGATTTACTGGTCCAGCAGGTCGCCAGATTGTTTTAACCGGTGGCGGCGCAGAGCTGAAATCCATGGCCGATTATATGCAGGGCGCAATGGGTATCAAGGTCAGGATTGGCCGTCCGACGGGACTGTTCGCTATGCCCGACGCGCACAGTGGTCCGGCCTTTTGTACCTTGGCCGGACTTGTCCTCTATGCGGCGAATGAACCAGCGGATCTGCGCACCATGGCCGCCGGGTTCCAGACGGTCAAAAAATATCACAAAGGCAGCCTGATATGGAGACTTGTCATTGCCATTCGCTCGGCCTTTTGAAATATTGCATAAAAGTTAATTTTTTGGGTGATTCCTGCGGGTATTTTGTGCAAGAGGGACGTTAAGTTAACCATTTGAATTTTCCACTTGGGGGAAGCTTTTCATGAGTATCAATATCGGACCACCACAGGTGGAAGAACTAAAGCCCCGCATCGCCGTTATCGGCGTGGGCGGTGCCGGCGGTAATGCCATCGCAAATATGATCGGCGCGAATGTGGAAGGTGTCGATTTCGTCGTCGCCAATACGGACGCACAGGCGCTGAACAGCTCTCCCGCCGAACATCGTATCCAACTGGGTCCCGACATTACTCAGGGACTGGGTGCCGGTTCGCGCCCCGAAGTGGGCCGTGCCGCCGCCGAAGAAACCATGGCTCAGGTCGAAGCGGCGCTTGAAGGCACGCATATGGTATTTATCGCCGCTGGCATGGGCGGCGGCACTGGAACAGGTGCGGCTCCGGTCATCGCCAAGCTGGCGCGTGACAAGGGCATTCTGACCGTCGGTGTTGTCACCAAGCCGTTTACCTTTGAAGGCACGCGGCGAATGAAATCGGCCAATGCTGGCATAGAGGAATTGCAGAAGAACGTTGATACGTTGATCGTCATCCCCAACCAGAACCTGTTTCTGGTCGCCAACCCCAACACCACATTCAAAGAGGCGTTTTTGCTGGCCGACGAAGTGCTGCAACAAGGCGTTCGCGGGATTACCGATTTGATGGTCATGCCCGGTCTAATCAACCTTGACTTTGCCGATGTCCGTTCTGTGATGCACGAAATGGGCAAGGCGATGATGGGAACCGGCGAAGCCGAAGGCGATGGCCGCGCTTTGGAAGCGGCGGAAAAGGCAATTGCCAATCCGCTGCTCGACGGCGTGTCGATGCAGGGTGCCAAGGGTGTTATCGTCTCGATCACCGGCGGCGAAGATATGCGGCTAATGGAAGTCGACGAAGCCGCCAATCACATTCGTGAATTGGTTGATCCCGATGCCAATATCATCTGGGGTTCGGCCTTTAACGAGAATTTGAATGGCAAGATACGGGTATCGGTGGTCGCCACCGGAATTGACAGTGACGCGATGATGGTCGCCGCCCGGCCCAACTATGCGATGAACAGCGGCGGTTATGGCAATAGCATTGCGTCTGCTGCTCCCGCCAGACCGGCTGAGCAACCGGCGGTAGAAGCGGTGCAACCGCCGCCCGCACCGGTTTTTGAAGAGCCTATGCCCTTGACCGAAACGGTTATGCAAGAGGAAGCTCCGGCAGCCGAAGTGATTGAGCCACAAGATTCCGGTCCTTCTTTCGCTTCGCTAAGCGGTGCGATGATCGACAATCGGGCAGCGCCTGCGGCAGCAGAAGATGAGCTGGTTCTGGGCAGCGAAGCTGAGCATGTCGAGACCTATGATGACGAAGCGCCCGCGCCTGCTCCTGAGCCCGTAGCGCCGCGTGTCACCAGCGGGGGAGGGACGCTGTTCGAACGCATGTCCAATTTGCGCCGCTCCGCCAATCAGGAAGACGATAGTGACGAAGCGCCGCGCTCGACGCGCGAACCGCTCGACATTCCTCGATTTTTGAACCGTCAGAATAATCAGTAACCGACGGGCCCGCGAAACTGGGCCTTTGTGCGGCACGATTGAACGTAAAACGGGAATTTCCCGCTTGAATGATGGCGGGGCAATCGCTTTATGGCGGATGTGACAATGTTTCATTTCTTTCGTGGCGCGGCTTTTGCGGCGATCGCTGTGTCGACGCTGGCTCTAGGTCCGGTCGTATCAGCACAAACGTCGCCAGATTCGGAGCGGCTACAAAATGCGCTGATGCGGATTGGCCGCAGCGGCACGGACACGGCGGCTTTGACCGATGCCGGTTTGGCGGCGCTGGCTTTGGGTGATGCGAAGGCAGCGATAGGCTTTCTGGCGCGTGCGGATGAACTGAACCCGCGCAATCCGGCGATCAAGCTCGCCTTGGGCCGGGCGTTGCTCAAAGAAGAAAATCCTCTGGGGGCATTACGGTTTTTCGATTCGGCGGGAAAACTAGGCGTTCAAACGGCTGAATTTGCCAGCGATCGGGGCCTTGCCTATGATCTGATCGGTCGCAATGCCGATGCGCAGCGCGACTATGCTACTGCCGTCAAACGTGGTGATTCCGACGAAGCCGTGCGCCGTTACGCGGTATCGCTGGGCATTAGTGGAAATCTGGATGCAGCCGAAACGCAGATTAGCCCACTGCTCTATAAGCAGGACAAGATTGCATGGCGCAACCGGGCGTTCGTTTATGCGATGAACGGACGGATTGAGGATGCCAATGCCATTGCCCAAGCGACCATGCCAGGCAATCTGGCGAGCGCCATCCGTCCTTTTTTTGATCGCATGCCCAAATTGACAGCAGCGCAAAAGGCGGCGGCGGTGCATTTTGGTCATTTCCCGGCCAGCGAGAA
>JBGSLY010000214.1:0-3492 GCA_041740435.1 Parasphingorhabdus sp. | reverse complement strand
CCATTTTCGAGGGAATAGGACAGGCAGAGCGCAATATCGTCTGGTGCTATCCCACCAACATCGATTTCAACACCGGCCAATTGGCATCCACCGCCTTGCGTCCGGCATCGATGGCGGCGCGGATCTTGGTTGGACTGAACTCCAACGTATCGGCGGGAACGAAATCGGCAGGTGGAGCGATGATCCGGACCGGCGCGAAACTGTATCGGCCAAGCTGGGTATCAAGCGGCTCCATTGCACGGGCCACCTGCGTCGCGGTAAGCCCCATGCCCATTAACCGCTGCAACTGCGTTTCGCGTGCGGCAAGCAGGCTGTTGATCATTGTCGCATTAGCCACATCATTGGCGGCGATCTCGCTGGTCTGGATGCCGACGCAGCGCAGGCCGATTTTGATCATATCTCCGTAGATTTTCCCCGGCACCCGCACAGGCGCAGGTGGATCGGCGAGAATCACCAGCACCGCGCGCGGATTGAGTTTCATCGTGGTACTCAAGGGCGTGATATTGCGCACGCCGCCATCTACCCATTGTTCAACGACCCCGTTTGCATCCTTCGAATCCTGCGGCTGGAAATAGGGCGGTTGTGCACAGGAGGCATAGACCCAGTCGCCGATATGCGGGTTTTGCTCATCGACCTCAACATAATTGCCGGTGGCGAGGCTGACCACGCCGACGCGCAATTTTTTTTCGATTTCTTCAGTTTTTCAACATCAGCAAACGCCTTGAGCCGCTTTTTGAGCGTTTTTGCATTATATAGCGAATCGGCCCCTAAAAATGCCTCTGCAATCCCGAATGTCCGTTTTCGGTAAATATCGCTGTTCCCCTTGATCGACAGCCATTCGTCGAGCAGCGCGGGCATGTCGTTCATTGCTCCGCCCAGTGCCTGGATCGCGCCGGTCGATACCCCTGAAAAAATGTCGAAAGAGACACCGCGATTGGTGATCAGCTCATCAAGCACACCGACCTGAAAAGCGCCCTTGGCGCCGCCGCCTGATAGCACCGCTGCCTTGTTCCCTGCCATCACATCTCTCCTTGTCTTAATGCGCCCCATTGGTCCGATGAAAGCACGATATCAGATGTTGGAACCGGGAAATTGGCAAAATTCGCCAGTCGGGACGGTCCCGGCGAAAATTTTTCCGTTACACCAGATATGGGGTACACATGGCGCGATTCCCACTGTGGATAGCCTGTGGATAAAAAATATTTTGCTTTCCCGTTTCGTTCCCTTGCCAAAGCAATCAAGCGCAGATTTCCCGCGCGTCGCTGCACTGCACAACGGATCGGGCTGCGCCAACCCGAGTCGGATTTGCGATGAATGGAGTCTTCAAAACGTCATTTTCCCGCTTGCATAAATCGGGGAATAAGCCACTATAGATAGTGGTTCGGCCAAGGGGGCATACCAACAGATTGTGTTTAACGGAAAATCTGCCGAATCGGCAGAGCGCCCCTCTTTTGCCGGATAGCAAGTGGTTTTTTAATGGGTCGTGCAAATATACTGGCTGAAAAATACGCATCTGATGCTATTGTCATCGGTCTTGCCCCGAGTCGAACAATTCGGGAACAGGACGGCTCCGAAAAAATATCACATAACGAACATGGCTGAGCGGCTGTGGGGGCAATAAAATAATGGAACGGATGTTCCTTCAAGGGGTCGGTAATGGATTTTAGAGACAATCGTAGCGTAGGTAATGAGGATATGGGTGCAACACAGGTTCTGGATAATCGCGGGGACGCCGCTTCCACGGTGTCCGCAACGGAACGGTCAGAAAAATTGATCGGCGCGGCCCTATCATCCGACCCGGAAAGGCAGCTCATGGCAGCTGCAACCGACGCCGCCCAAACTGATTCCGCTCCGTCCGACAGCAAGACCGTCGACATCCGCCGCTTTGCCGTGGTGACCGATGCTTCGCGCGATGCGAAGCTGACCGAATTTGGCAAGGACACGCTGACCGACCGTTATCTGCTGCCCGGCGAAAGCTATCAGGACCTGTTCGCCCGCGTTGCCGCCGCCTATGCCGATGATGCAGATCATGCGCAGCGGCTCTATGATTATATCTCCAACCTGTGGTTCATGCCCGCCACCCCGGTGCTGTCCAACGGCGGCACGGGCCGCGGCCTGCCGATCAGCTGCTATCTCAACAGCGTCGATGACAGCCTGAACGGTATCGTCAACACGTGGAACGAAAACGTCTGGCTGGCCAGCAAGGGCGGCGGTATTGGCACCTATTGGGGCAGCGTGCGCGGCATTGGAGAACCAGTGGGTCTGAATGGCAAGACCAGCGGCATTATTCCGTTCGTCCGCGTGATGGACTCGCTCACCCTTGCGATCAGCCAAGGCTCGCTGCGCCGCGGGTCGGCGGCGGTCTATCTCGACGTCAGCCATCCGGAGATCGAGGAGTTTCTGGAAATCCGCAAGCCATCGGGCGATTTCAATCGCAAGGCATTGAACCTGCATCACGGCGTGCTGATCACCGACGAATTTATGGCGGCGGTGCGTGACGGCACCGAATTTGCGCTCAAGTCGCCGAAAACCGGTGAAGTGCGCGGCACCGTCGATGCGCGCAGCCTGTTCCAGAAGCTGGTCGAAACCCGCCTTGCAACGGGCGAGCCTTATATCGTCTTCAACGACACGGTGAACCGGATGATGCCAAAGCATCACCGCGATCTGGGGCTGAAGGTCTCCACCTCCAACCTGTGCAGCGAAATCACCCTGCCGACGGGCCGCGATCACCTTGGCAACGACCGCACGGCGGTCTGCTGCCTGTCCTCGCTCAACCTCGAAAAATGGGACGAATGGGGCGTCGACAAGCAGTTTATCGAGGATGTGATGCGCTTCCTCGACAACGTCCTGCAAGATTATATCGACCGCGCCCCGCCGGAAATGGCCCGCGCCAAATATTCGGCGATGCGCGAACGCAGCGTCGGGCTAGGCGTCATGGGCTTCCACAGCTTTTTGCAGGCACGCGGCCTTGGCTTTGAAAGCGCGCTCGCCAAATCGTGGAACATGAAAATCTTCAAGCACATCGCGGCCAAGGCCTCCGAAGCCAGCATGATGCTGGCCAACGAGCGCGGCCCGTGCCCCGACGCCGCCGATCAGGGCGTGATGGAGCGTTTCAGCTGCAAAATGGCGATTGCCCCCACCGCATCAATCAGCATCATTTGCGGCGGCACCAGCGCGTGTATCGAGCCGATCCCGGCGAATATCTATACCCACAAAACCCTGTCGGGCAGCTTTGTCGTCAAAAACCCGCACTTGCAGGCGCTGCTGATCGAGAAATCGAAGGACAGCAACAATGTCTGGAACTCGATTCTGGAAAAGGGCGGCAGCGTCCAGCATCTCGATTTCCTGAGCGCAGAGGAAAAGGATGCGTTCAAAACCAGCTTCGAGATCGACCAGCGCTGGCTGCTCGAACTCGCCGCTGACCGGACGCCCTATATCGATCAGGCGCAGTCGCTGAACCTGTTCATCCCCGCCGATGTCGACAAATGGGAC
>JBGSLY010000213.1:0-3909 GCA_041740435.1 Parasphingorhabdus sp. | reverse complement strand
AACGAAGACGGTTCGGTGGCCTGGGATGTGAAGCAGTTCGATTTTGTCACCGGCGATGCACCCGATACGGTAAATCCTTCGCTCTGGCGGCAGGGCATGCTGCTCAGCATGCACGGCCTGTTCGAAGTGATGCCGGGCATTTATCAGCTGCGCGGCTATGATCTGGCGGTGATGACCTTGATCGCGGGCAAGAGCGGCTGGATTATCGTCGACCCGCTGACCACCACCGCGCCTGCGCGGGCCGGCCTTGCTCTGGCCAACAAGACCTTGGGCCATCGGCCAGTCAAGGCAGTGATTTTCACCCATAGCCACGGCGACCATTTCGGCGGGATCGCCGGGGTGGCCAGCAACGCCGATATCGCGGCGGGCAAGATCGAGATTGTTGCTCCGCACGGCTTTTTGGCCGAAGCGATTGGCGAGAATGTCCTCGCCGGTACCGCGATGAATCGCCGGGTCCAGTTTCAGTTTGGCACCGAGCTGCCTGTGGGGCCAGCCGCACATGTCGGCGGCGGTCTGGGGCAGAAACTGGCGCGCGGCGATCTGTCTTTGGTGCCGCCGACGGTTCAGATTGGCAAAGAAGGCGGCAGCCGCGTCATCGACGGCATCACCTTTGACTTTATGGATGCCAGCGAGACCGAGGCTCCGGCAGAGCTGGTTTTCTATCTTCCCGATTTTCGCGCGCTTCACAGCGCCGAGGTGGTGACCCGCACCTATCACAATATCCTGACCCCGCGCGGCGCGCTGGTCCGCGATTCGCTGAAATGGAGCAAGGTGATTGATGCGATGCTGGCCCGGTACGGGGCCAACAGCGACGTCATGATGGCGTCGCACCATTGGCCGGTATGGGACAGTAGCAATGTACAAACCGCGCTCAAAAATCAGCGCGGAATCTATCGCTACGTCCATGACCAGACGCTGCGGCTGGCCAATCAGGGGCTGACCATGACCGAAATTGCCGAGTCGATTGGCGAGCCCGATTTTGCGGCCAGTGACTTTGGCGTGCGCGGCTATTACGGCACGATCAATCACAACAGCAAGGCGGTCTATCAACGCTATTTCGGATGGTGGGACGCGGTCCCGGCAAACTATAACGCGCTCCCTCCAGCAGAGGCTTCGGTCAAATATGTCGAAGCGATGGGCGGCGCGAAAAAGGTGCTGGCGGCGGGCGAAAAAGCTTATGCGAGCGGCGAATATCGCTGGGCCGCAACATTGTTCAACCATCTGGTGTTCGCTGACGCCGCCAATGCGGATGCCAAGAAGTGGCTGGCCGCAACCTACGAACAGCTGGGTTTTCAGGCTGAAGCGGGCACATGGCGCAACATCTATTTAACCGGCGCGAAGGAATTGCGGCTGGGCAATGTGCGCGGCACCAATCCGGAGACCGCCAATGCCCGGGTGCTGAATTCCATCCCCGCTGTCGCTCTGTTTGATGCGCTGGCGGCGCGTTTCAATCCAGCGAAAATGAGCGGCGACGGCGGCATCATTCGCTTCTGGTTCCCAGACCGCAAGGAAGCGGTCAGCCTCGACCTCGGCAAGAGCGTGCTGTTCCCGCGCGGCGAGAATTATGCGATTACCGGCGCAGGCGCGGATACGCAGGTGACGATTAGCCGCAGCGATCTAACCCGGATGCTGATGCGAGAGGCCGATCCGGCGGCGCTGATCCAGTCGGGGGCGATGGTGCTGACCGGCAATCCGATGCTGCTGCTCGCTATGTTTTCTGCGCTTGACCCTGTCGATCCACAGTTCGATATCGTGACGCCCTAATTATTCGGATTTTTCCATGCAACGCTTTCGCTTTCCCGTCATTGCCCCCGACCCCGCGCTGGAGGAACTGCGCGCCGAATTGCAGCAATTTTTGCGATCGGAACGTGCGGCAGGTACATTTCAACCCGAACCGGAATGCTGGATGGCATCTTCGGATCCGGAGTTTTCGCAGAAAATGGGCCGGCGCGGCTGGATTGGTCTGACTTGGTCCAGTCAATATGGCGGGCACGACAAGACCGCGCTGGAACGCTATATCGTGACCGAGGAAATGCTGCGCGCCGGGGCGCCGGTGGCAGCGCACTGGATTGCCGACCGGCAGCACGCGCCGATGCTGATCGAGCATGGGACCGAGGCGCAAAAGCTCGACATCCTGCCGCGTATTGCCGCCGGGACCTGCTATTTCGCCATTGGACTGAGCGAGCCCGGTGCCGGGTCCGATCTTGCCAATGTCAAAACCCGGGCGGAGAAAGTAGAAGGCGGCTGGCGGGTCAGTGGCCAGAAAATCTGGTCCTCCGGCGCGCATATCTGCCACTATATGGTCGCACTGCTGCGCACCTCACCCGCCGATGGCCGCAACCGGCACGTTGGCCTGTCGCAGATTATGATCGACCTCAAAGCCCCCGGCGTTACGGTTAAGCCGATCACCGACCTGTCGGGCGACGCGCATTTCAACGAGGTGTACTTCGACAATGTGCTGGTCCCCGACGATGCGCTGCTGGGGGAAGAAGGCGGCGGCTGGAAACAGGTGACCGGCGAACTGGCGATGGAACGCTCTGGCCCTGAACGGTTTTTGTCGAGCTATGTGACGCTGGAGTCGGCGCTGCACGACCTCAAGGACCGGATGACCGGCGAATCGCTAGCCCGGCTCGGACGGCTGGTCGCCAGCCTGCGGACCTTGCGCGGCATGTCATGGGGCATCGCCCAATTGCTGCATCAGGGTGTATCGCCGGAGACCGAGGCTGCACTGGTCAAAGACCTAGGTAACCGGCTAGAGAATGATCTGACACAGCAGGTTCGAGCGATGATGAGCGACATCCCGAACGACGAATGGTCCCCCGCCATGCACCGTATCCTCAACATCGGCATATTGCGCTCACCCCCCAACACCCTGCGCGGCGGGACGACCGAAGTCATGCGCGGCATTACCGCGCGGCAATTGGGGTTGCGATGAAAGGCTTGTCAAAATGATCTCCACCGACGGCATGATCGCCGAAACCACCGCCCGCATCTATGCCGATCTGTGCCCCAGAGAGGTCCCCCACCGCGCCGAGGCGGGCGAATTTCCGCAAGGCCTATGGGACACCTTGGCCGAAAACGGCCTGACCTTGGCTTGGGTCAGCGAAGAAAACGGCGGATTTGGTGCTGAAGTCTCCGAAGTGCTTGGCGCAATCTGGATCGCAGCGCAGGCGGCGTCTCCGGTGCCGCTGGCTGAAACGCTGATCGCCAATTGGCTGCTTGACCGCGCGGGCCTTGCCCCCGCTGAAGGCCGCGCCAGCTTTGCCATCCAGTCCCATCTGGCCTCGGCGGAAATTCCGTTTGGCGGCGCGGTAGACCAGATTGTCAGCTTTGATGCCCGCAGCGGCGAAGTCGCCCTGTTCGACAATCGCGAACCGCACGCCATGGAGGCGCTGTCCCCCGATGGTGTGACCCGCTTTGTCTTTTCGGGCAAAAAGGTGGAGCGCAGCGGACTGACCAACCTGTCGCAGCATAGCGTCGAGGCCTTGGTGCTGACGGTGCGCGCGGTGCAGATGGCGGCGACGATGGAGGCGGCGCTGGGCCTTTCGATCGACTATGTTTCGGCACGCGAACAATTTGGCCGGACCTTATCCAAGTTCCAGGCGATCCAGCACCAATTGGCGGTGGCGGCGTCCGAAAGCGCGGCGGCGACCATGGCGGCGACGCAAGCGGCGAGCAGTCTTGCCGCACATGCCGCCGATCCCGCACCGGCATGGCATGAGGCGGTGATTGCCAAGGTCCAGATTGGCCATTCGGTCGAAGCGGTCACCGTGCCCTTTCATCAAGTGCACGGCGCGATGGGCTATACCCAGGAATATGACCTGCACCATTATACCCGGCGGCTATGGGCGTGGCGCGACGAGGGCGGCAACGAGCATCACTGGTCGCGCGTGCTGGGCGGAGCGGCGG
>JBGSLY010000212.1:0-10742 GCA_041740435.1 Parasphingorhabdus sp. | reverse complement strand
GGCATGGGCGTGCGGTTCGATTGGTCGCTGCTGGCCGGGTTCCGCTCGGCCCTGCCATGGGGTTTGGCGGGCGGGCTGTCCCCGGACAATGTGGCGCAGGCGATTGCGATGACCGGCGCGCCGCTGGTTGATGTCGCATCGGGTGTTGAGAGCGCACCGGGCGTCAAAGATGTGGACAAGATTGCTGCCTTTTGCCAAGCGGTTCGCAGCGCGAAACCCTAGCCGCTTGCATCGAGCGCAGTCGAGATGCTCGCAATTACACTGGGGTGTCTCGACTTCGCTCGACACAAACGGCATTAGAGGTTTCCATGAACGACCAACCCAATTCCTTCCGTAATATGCCCGATGACCGAGGGCATTTTGGTCAGTTTGGCGGGCGGTTTGTTGCCGAAACGCTGATGCCGTTGATCCTCGATCTGGAGGCACATTACCGCGCGGCGCAGGCCGATCCGGCATTCGCGGCGCAGTTCGACGACCTGCTGGAGCATTATGTCGGACGCCCCAGCCCGCTCTATTATGCCGAACGCCTGACCGAGGAATGCCGCAAGGATGCGGCGCAAGGAAAAGGCGCACAAATCTGGTTCAAGCGCGACGAGCTCAATCATACTGGCGCGCATAAGATCAACAATTGCATCGGCCAGATTTTGCTGGCGATCCGCATGGGCAAGACGCGGATCATTGCGGAGACTGGCGCGGGCCAGCATGGCGTGGCGACCGCGACGGTCTGCGCACGTTTTGGCCTGCCCTGTGTCATCTATATGGGCGCAAAGGATGTCGAGCGGCAGCAGCCCAATGTGTTCCGGATGAAGTTGCTGGGGGCCGAGGTGGTGCCAGTGACATCAGGCGCCAACACGCTGAAGGACGCGATGAATGAGGCGCTGCGCGACTGGGTCGCGAATGTGCACGACACGTTTTACATCATCGGCACGGCGGCGGGGCCGCACCCCTATCCCGAACTGGTCCGCGATTTCCAAAGCGTGATTGGCAAGGAAGCGCGCGCGCAGATGCTGTCGCGCACGGGGCGGCTGCCCGATCTGTTGGTCGCGGCCATCGGCGGTGGTTCGAACGCGATTGGGCTGTTTCATCCGTTCCTTGATGATGCGGACGTCGCGATGCTCGGTATCGAAGCGGCGGGGCACGGCCTCGACAAGGAACATGCCGCATCCCTCGCGGGCGGTCGCCCCGGCATCCTGCACGGCAACCGGACCTATTTGCTGCAGGACGAAGACGGCCAGATCGCCGAAGCGCACTCGATTTCGGCTGGCCTCGACTATCCCGGAATCGGGCCGGAGCATAGCTGGCTCAAGGAAACTGGCCGGGTGCGCTACGACAGCGTGACCGATGTTGAGGCGCTGGACGCCTTCCAATTGCTCTGCCGCACCGAGGGGATTATTCCGGCGCTGGAGCCTTCGCATGCCATTGCAGCGGTGGCGCGTGAGGCGGTGAAAATGGACCGGGAGCAGATTATCCTGGCGAACCTGTGCGGGCGCGGGGACAAGGATATTTTTACTGTGGCTGAGGCGTTGGGGACCGCGATATGAGATTCGCGGCTTGGAAGTCTGGGTTTTTAGGATTTCTTATAAGTGCCGCAATTACTTCAGCGGTTTGTTTGTCCTTTTATCTTTCAGCTGATTTGGCGAGCAGCCGCTCCCCGGATATCAAGTTTAGGACAGAGCTTGCAGACCAGCTGCGCTTCCATGCGTATTCGGTGGGAACTATGTTTGTCGGCATTTTGGCCTTCTACTGGATGCTCGCCGCTTTGTATGGCCGGGGCAATATCGCTTCCTTCAAATGGGCAAATTATCCTTTAATAACTGCTTTCGGAATCGCTATATTGCTCTTGTCGAATGACTTTTTTTTCTGGATCGAAACCTATTGCGATCAGTGGCCTCAGAGCCACACGGGGTTTTCGGTGTTGAGGATTACCGAATGTCCGAGCAGCGGCATCGCATTATCCGGGATGGCAACCTTGGCATTTCTGCTAACCATTCATAGTCTGCTTTTTCGCATAACCGCCTCCAGACAAGAAGAAAAATCTAGTTTATGACCCGCCTCTCCACCGCCTTCACAAAACCCCACCCCGCCCTGATCACCTTCATCACGGCGGGCGATGGCGACACCGCGGCCAATCTTCACGCGCTGGTCGCGGGCGGGGCCGATGTGATCGAACTGGGCATGCCGTTCACCGACCCGATGGCCGATGGTCCGGCGATTCAGGCGGCGAATTTGCGCAGCCTGGCCAAAGGCACGACCACCGCCGATATTTTTGACCTCGCTACCGCGTTTCGGGACCGTCACCCGGACGTGCCGCTGGTGCTGATGGGCTATGCCAATCCGATGACCATTCGTGGGCCCGAATGGTTTGCCGCCGAATGTGTGAAAGCGGGCGTCGATGGCGTCATCTGCGTCGACATTCCGGTCGAGGAGGATGACAGTCTGGGCGACACCCTTCGCGCGCATGATATTGCGGTCATCCGGCTGGCCACCCCGACCACCGATGCCAAGCGGCTGCCGGAAATATTGAGCAACGCCACCGGCTTTCTCTATTATGTCTCGGTCGCCGGGATCACCGGCCTGCAACAGGCGGCGCAGGCGAGCATCGAGGAGGCAGTTGCGCGCCTAAAAGCCGGAACCAAACTGCCGGTCGCGGTCGGCTTTGGCGTGCGCACACCAAGCCAAGCAGCGGACATTGCACGCGTCGCCGATGGTGTCGTTGTCGGCAGCGCGATTGTCGATATTATCGCCCAATATGGCGACGCCGCGCCCGGTCCTGTTCGGGACTATATCGCATCGCTTTCCGATGCTATCAAGGCCGCCAGATAGGAGTCGCCGAAATGAGCTGGTTATCCAATGTCCGAAGCCGTTTGCCCTTCGCCGCTAAGCGGGAAACCCCCGAAAACCTGTGGCACAAGTGCAAGAAGTGCGAAGCGATGGTATTCCTGAAGGAATATGAGGACAATATGTCGATCTGTCCGAAGTGCGACCATCACGGGCGGCTACGGCCCATGGAACGTTATCGCCAGATTATGGATGAAAACAGCTGGAAGATCATTCCGTGGACCCCGGTGGCCGAAGACCCACTGAAGTTCAAGGACCAGAAACGCTATGCCGACCGGATCAAGGCGGCCCGCACCGCCACGGGGGAACAGGACGCGCTGATCAACGTGCAGGGGACGATCAAGGGGCACAAGACCGTCGTCGGCGTGCAGGATTTTGCCTTTATGGGCGGTTCGATGGGGCTGGCGGTCGGACAGGCTTTTGTCGCCGGGGCCAACCGGGCGATCAAGGATCAATGCCCCTATATCATCTTCACCGCCGCTGGCGGCGCACGGATGCAGGAAGGCATTTTGTCGCTGATGCAAATGCCCAAGACGACGGTGGCGATTGCGATGATGCGCGAGGCGGGTGTGCCGTTCATTGTCGTGCTGACCGATCCGACGACCGGCGGGGTGACGGCAAGCTATGCCATGCTGGGCGATGTGCAAATGGCGGAGCCCGATGCGCTGATCGGTTTTGCCGGGCAAAGGGTGATCGAACAGACGATCCGCGAGAAGCTGCCCGAAGGGTTCCAGCGCGCCGAATATTTGCTGGAGCACGGCATGGTCGACATGGTGGTCCACCGCACCGAATTGCGCGACCGTCTGGCGACGGTGATCGACTATCTGATGGCGTGGAAAGTCGCCGCTTGAGGGATGCGGGATAGTTCGGGCGTGACTGGTTTAGGTTCAAAGACCTTGTCCGTTCGTGTCGAGCGAAGTCGAGACAACCCAACGCCAAGGGCATCTCGACTACGCTCGATGCGAACGGGCTCAATACAGGTTATCTCGCTCTAATGCGCGACGGCGCGCTTTCCGACTATGGCCCCTTGCAGGCCGAACTCGACCGGACGGGGGCCTATACCGCACCCAAGGGACGGCTGAGCCTTGATCCCACTTATGCTTTGCTGGCGCGATTGGGCAATCCGCACCTTGACCTGCCGCCGGTGTTCCATGTCGCGGGTACCAATGGCAAAGGCTCGACCTGCGCCTTTTTGCGCAGCATGATCGAGGCGGCGGGGCTGACCGTCCATGTGTCGACCAGCCCGCATCTGGTGCGCTATAATGAACGGTTTCGTGTCGCAGGTCGGCTGATCGACGATGCGCCGCTGGCGGAATTGCTGCGAGAAGTAAACAACGCCAATGAGGGCATTGGCGCGAGCTTTTTCGAGGTGTCGACCGTGGCCGCATTTCTAGCCTTTGCCCGATCGCCCGCCGACGCGGCGATTATTGAGGTTGGCCTTGGCGGGCGGTTTGACGCGACCAATGTGCTGGTTCAGCCCGCCGCCTGCGGGATTGCCAGCCTTGGCCTTGACCATGAGGCGTTTTTGCTCGCGCCCGAGCCTGCTGTGCCGCTGGACCCGATGAGCCGGATTGCGTTTGAAAAGGCGGGGATTGCCAAACCGGGCAGTCTGCTGGTGACGCAGCATTATGCGCCGCCAATGACCGAGGCCATCGATACGGTCGCACGTTGGCGGGGTACCCAAGCCGCCGCGCGCGGACGCGATTGGTTTGCCGAATTGGACCGCGACAGTTTGATCTATCGGGACAGCATGGGCAGCCTCTCTTTGCCGCGTCCTGTATTGCGGGGGGGCCATCAGTGCGACAATGCCGCGCTGGCCGTTGCCATGCTGCGCCATCAGTCGGCTGTGACGGTGGGGACAGAGGCGATGGCGACAGGAATCGCCACTGCCTCTTGGCCCGCCCGCATGCAGCGTCTTGATGATGGCCCGCTGACCCGGCGGCTTCCCGGGTTGCCTATCTGGCTGGACGGCGGACACAATCCGGACGCGGGCAAGGCTCTTGCCGCAACACTAGATGGCCCGGTCCATGTGATTTGCGGGATGCTCGAAAACAAGGACGCTTTGGAATTCCTCCGTCCCTTCGCGCATAAAATAGCGTCATTCCGGGCGGTGCCGATTCCCGGACATGCCCATCACGATCCCGCGAAACTCTGTGCGTTGGCAACAGAGGCTTTGGCGATTCCAGACGCCGCTGCCGCCGCAACGGTCGAAGATGCGCTAGACTCTGTTGCTGCCAATTCGCAGGCACTCCCCGTCCTCATTTGCGGCTCGCTCTATCTGGCGGGCGAAGTGCTGCGTGCCAATGGGCAGTTGCCGGACTAGAACTATACGCAATAAGTGGGGCAAACCTCCGTTCGTGTCGAGCGAAGTCGAGACACCCAGCCGCAATGCGCAACTTCGGGGCTTCTCGACTTCGCTCGAAGCGAACGGCACCCATTGAACTTCCATTCTACCCCACAAACCAGCGCATGACCCCGCCCTGAAACGGGGGCCAACGTCCCACCCGCACACCACCCGCGGCCAGCGCGTCGGCGGTCCAGTTGTTGCAGGTGTTGAGCGCGCTGTAATGGCCGGTTGCTTCGTAAAACAGATCGTCTTGGCCATAGCCGGGGCTGGGCATCGCACGGCCTTTTGCGTCCAACCGAAAGCTGCTGCGGATAAATTTGGCGATTCGGGCATAGTCCTGGCCGCTGACCCGGATCCGGCGGCGATAATGGGGATAAGCCTGTGGATAGGTCAGGAACGAAACGTGGATAAGCGTGTCATCGCTGCCGATCACCGCACTCAGCGCATCGCCGGGCCGCAAATCCTGCCACCGCGGAGCGTTTCGATAGACCCCGGCATGACCCCATCCGATCAGGATATGACTGCCATAATATCGAGAATCGTCCAGATGTTCGGGCCGGACCAGATCGCTCCAATCGGCATAGTCGCTGCGAATGGGGACGATTAGCCCGGTGTGCAGACCGTTGGTTTCGACGAACAGTTCGACCCCTTCCGGGTCTTGCTGCCAGCTTTGGTTGACCGGGAACAAGCTTCCGAAAAGCGCGCCAATCAGGTATAGGCCGGCAACGGCGAGCATCGCTTTGGCAACGCGCCTCGTCAGATTCAAGAAATAGTGTCTTTTGAAACCATTTCTGTTATAGGTCCGGCTCATGAAATCTCCGCCGCAGCAAACGCCTGAGCTACATGTTTATGCCGCCCCGCCGCCGCATGCAAATGCCGACTGGACGGTCGATCAAGGCTGGGACGATTATAGCGCGCAGGACCACGAAACATGGGACATTTTGTTCGCCCGGCAACAGGCGATGTTGCCCGGCCGGGCGGCAAGGGCGTTTCTGAACGGTATCGAGATACTGGAATTGTCACGCCCCGGCATACCCGATTTTCGCGAATTGAATGACCGCCTGATGGCGGCGACCGGATGGAAAGTGGTGGCGGTGCCGGGTCTGGTTCCCGATGATGTGTTCTTTGATCATCTGGCCAATCGCCGTTTTGTCTCCGGCAATTTCATCCGGCGGCGCGAACAGCTCGATTATTTGCAGGAACCGGACATTTTCCACGATGTGTTCGGCCATGTCCCAATGCTCGCCGACCCGGTGTTCGCCGATTATATGGCTGCCTATGGACGCGGCGGCCTGCGTGCGCAGGGATTGGGCGCGCTGAAAAAACTCGCGCGGCTTTATTGGTATACGGTCGAATTCGGCCTGATACAGGAAGATGATGGCATGCGCATTTATGGCGCGGGGATTGTGTCAAGCTATGGCGAAAGCCGCTTTGCGCTGGAAGACCCCAGCCCCAATCGCATCCTGTTCGACCTGATGCGGGTGATGCGTACCGAATACCGGATCGACGATTTTCAGCAGAATTATTTTGTCATCCCCAGCCTGGAAAGCCTGTTACGCATAACATTGGAAACCGATTTCGGCCCGCTTTACCTCGAACTCGACTCGCTACCCGACATTGCGATTGCCGATATCATTGCCGCCGACCAAGTGATGCATCGGGGAACGCAGGCCCATGCACGGCCGATTGCCCCATAGTCAGTTTTGGGCTTTTTCATCCTGCAAAACACAGCCCCAGCCTTCGCGAAACTCGGCTGAACGCTCGGCCAGCAACGGAACCGAAGCGTGCAGGATGGGCTTTTCGGGGTCGAGCGACAGGCTGACCATCTCCATCCCCGGTTCCAGATCGGTATCGCAGCTATCCAGGTCGCGCTTGCCGATAAAGTGGCACGAGCAGCCGACCCGCGCAGCGTAACCGGTTGCGATTTCGGCATTGGCCCGCAAGGATGCCCAGCTGTACACCAACCAGACCAAAAAAATGCCGACCACAATCGCCGCGCCCCATGTAACGCCGCGCCAGCGGTTTGTCGGTGCCGTTAGTGATTTCCCTGTTGCCATATCATCGGCTATTGGTGCACCAGCGGCGGATGTACAAGATGATTTTTGCGCTGGCCGCTCCCCTGTGTTTGCTGGGCGGCTGCACCTCTGAACCCCCTGCCAAGCCCGCCAAAACGGCTGCGGAACTGGCCTATATCAGTGATGACAGGCCGGTGGCCAAGGCACAGCTCGACGCCGCGATTGCGCCACTGTTCGAAGACGAGGATAAAGCTGAAACCCGGGCTGTTATCGTCATGGCCAATGGCAAAATCATCGCCGAACGCTATGGCCCCGGCTTTGACGAAGACAGCCGCTTTATCAGCTGGTCGGTCGCCAAGACGATTACCGCGACCTTGATCGGTTTCATGGTCAGCGACGGACGGCTGGTTCTTGATGATCCCGCGCCGGTGCCGTCATGGCAGACGCCGGGCAATCCCAATGGTACGATCACCCTGCGCGATCTCATTTATATGAGCTCGGGACTAGAGCATCGGGAAGGCGCAGAGGACGGAAAACCGATAACCGAAGCGCATACCATACAGATGTTGTTTGGCGAAGGCACCGCCGACATGGCGCAATTTGCCGAAGAACGCTCGCTTGAGGCCGCACCGGGGGAGCAGTTCGAATATAGCTCGGCCACGTCGGTCATTCTGTCGGACATTATGACCCGGACACTGACCGCCAGCAAAAACCCGCAAATCCGCCGCGATACCATGGACCAGTTTATCCACGGACGGTTGCTGGAGCCGCTCGATATGGACAGCGCTTATCCCGAATATGACGCCAATGGCACCTTTATAGGTGGATCGATGTTTCACGCCACGGCGCGGGACTATGCCAAGTTTGGGGAGTTTCTGCGTCACCGGGGATCGAAAAAGGGCGCGCAGCATTTGCCGGTCAACTGGTTCGACTTTATGCTGACAAGTTCGCCCAACGATCCCGCTTATGGCGCGCATATCTGGCTCAACAAGCATCGGCCGGAGGGGCGCGGGTCGGTACTGTTCCCCGGCATCGGTCCCGAAGGGATTTTCGGTGCGCTCGGCCATCTGGGGCAATATATTATTGTCTCACCCAAGCAAAAGCTGACCATCGTCCGCTTTGGCAAGACACAGGACGAAGTGCTCGATCCGGTGGTCGCGCAATTGGGTGAGATTGTTCGGTTGTTTCCCGTGAGCGGATAGCCCCAACCTATAGAATAAAATCGCTTGCCTCCAGCGGCGCGTCCGACTGGACGAAGATCGACATGTCACCGGCTCCATCGCCATCGGTGTCGATCAGGGCGCTGGCGCCGCCCGCGGTGTTGAACAAGACGATTTCACCAGCGCTGCCGCTAAAGCTGGTCACCACCACAAAGGCATCATCCGCCCCGCCTGCAACGGCATCAATGGCGGAAAGGTCGATGCTATCCACGCCGTGCTCAAAATCCAGAATCAGGTCGCGGCGGGTGCCCGCCACGCTGTCGTTGGCAGTGGTGTAAACAAATCGGTCGCTGCCCGTACCGCCGGTCAACCGGTCTTTGCCCGCGCCGCCAAATACCACATCATTGCCCTCGCCGCCAACGATGCCGTCGTTGAAGCTGCCGCCAAACAACCGGTCATTGCCGGTGCCGCCCGACAAAATATCTTGGCCGCTGCCACCGTTCAAAACATCGCGGCGGTCGAGGCCGGAAAGTGTATCATCGCCGTCATAGCCGTTGAGCACATCATTGCCGTTGGCCCCGGTTAATGTATCGGCATCAGCCGTACCCTCGGTCTGGTTGCTGGTCCGGCCAAACACCACATAGCTTTCCCCGGCATAGCTGTCGCCGCCCGGATCGCCGTTAAGGGCGCCAATGATGATATCATCATAGCCATCGCCATTGACATCACCCGCGCCCGATACCGAATAGCCGCTAGAGTCACGAGCATCGATGCCGTCGAGGCGAAAGCCGTTGCTGCCATCGAGGCTGGCTAGGTCAAGCGCTGCGGCAAAGCCCGACGCCTTCCCAAACACCACATAGCTTTCCCCAGCAGAACTGCCGCCGCCCGGATCGCCGCCATGGGCCCCGATGATGATATCGTCAAAGCCATCGCCATTGACATCGCCTGCACCCGATACGGAAAAGCCGCTATTGTCAGATACATCGATGCCGTTTAGGCGAAAGCCGTTGCTGCCGTCAAGGCTGGCAAGGTCAAGCGCTGCGGCAAAGCCCGACGTCTTGCCAAACACCACATAGCTTTCCCCGTCATCGATGTCGCCGCCTGGATCGCTGCCATCGGCCCCAATGATGATATCGTCAAAGCCATCGCCATTGACATCGCCCGCGTCCGATACAGAAAGTCCGCTATAATCATAGCCATCGATCCCATCGATGCGAAAGCCGTTGCTGCCATCCAGGGTCGAAAGTTCAAGCGCTGCGGCAAAGCCCGAAGCCTTGCCAAATACCACATAGCTTTCCCCGGCATAACTGTCGCCGCCCGGGTCTCCGTTTTTGTCGCCAATTAGGATATCGGCAAAGCCGTCACCATTGACATCGCCTGCGCCGGAGATGGAAAAGCCGCTTTGGTCAAACCTATCGATGCCGTCGAGGCGAAAGCCGTTGGTACCGTCGAGGCTGGCAAGGTCAAGCGCTGCGGCAAAGCCCGACGCCTTGCCAAACACCACATAGCTTTCCCCGGCAGAGCTGTCGCCTCCCGGATCGCCGAGATAGGCGCCAATGATGATATCGTCAAAGCCATCGCCATTGACATCGCCCGCACCCGATACCGAAAAACCGCTAAAGTCATTCGCATCGATGCCGTTGAGGCGAAAGCCGTTGCTGCCGTCAAGGCTGGCAAGGTCAAGCGCTGCGGTAAAGCCCGACGCCTTGCCAAACACCACATAGCTCTCCCCGGCAGCGCTGTCGCCGCCCGGATCCCCGAGATAGGCGCCAATAATGATATCGGCAAAGCCATCGCCATTGACATCGCCCGCACCCGATACGGAACGGCCGCTTTGGTCATTCCTATCGATGCCGTCGAGGCGAAAGCCGTTGCTGCCGTCAAGGGTCGAAAGGTTGATTGATGCTGCGAAGGCCATAATCTGATTCCCTTAATTCATCGTTGGAACCAAGAGCGTTTTTCACCGCTCCAATTGCGGAACGCCTTTATCGAAAATCAACGATTGACTGCTTTCGTACCCAAATTTCCTTTCTTCACCAATTGTTATATTTCTGTCACATTGACCAAAACATGGGCTAAACTGTGCTCAGTGCAAAACCGTGACGCGAAAAAAAGGCCGGTGCGTCGCCACCCCGGCCTGTTTGTTTCGCTTTGCATTTGGGCGGCTGCGCCGTCAGCTACAAGATAAAATCGCTCGCCTGCAACGCCGCATCGGACTTCACGAAGATCGACATATCGCCGGTTCCATCGCCATCGGTGTCAATCAGAGCGCTCGATCCGCCTGCGGTGTTGAACAAGACGATTTCACCAGCGCTGCCGCTAAAGCTGGTCACCACCACAAAGGCATCATCCGCCCCGCCTGCAACGGCATCAATGGCGGAA
>JBGSLY010000211.1:0-4010 GCA_041740435.1 Parasphingorhabdus sp. | reverse complement strand
GGGCAGTGTTCCGCTGTTCCGCTACTTCACTCAATTTGGCCCACTTAGCCGCGAACAGGAAAGCCATGGCGCAAAGGCCGGCATCGCGCTCAATGGCAAGCTGTCTGATTGGCGCTGGGCGCTGTCGGGAGATTTCAGCCGGGATCAAGTCAGAACCAACACCGATCGTTCGGGTGATATTACGGCGCTGCAAGCAGCAATAGACGCTGGCACAGTCGATCCTTTGGCAACCGATTTCGGTCCGTTGTTAGGCGTGCCCTTCACCGATCAAACCCGGTCTATTGATCAAAAGGTGAATAGCTTGGCGACGATTTCGGGCGCCCCGCTGATCCTGCCGTCGGGTCCAGTGAACATGACACTGCGCAGCGGGTTCAACTACGAAAAGCTGGATGGCCGGGAAAGTCGCCGCGGTATTGTAACGACCAGCGAGCTCAGTCGCCGCAATATCAATGGCGGCATCAGCATCGATGTGCCGCTGGCCGACGAAAATGCCGATGTTGTGGACGCCATTGGCAAGCTGTCGATCAACGGCAACCTTGGCTTTTCAGACTTGTCCGACTTTGGCGGATTGACCGAATTTGGCTATGGCCTGACATGGGAGCCAACGGACGGTCTGGTGTTCACCGCCACGGCAATTGGCGAAGACGCCGCACCCAGTGTAAGCCAATTGGGCAGCCCGGCAATCGTAACGCCCGATGTCACGGTTTTCGACTTCACGCGCGGTACCAGCGTGTTGGCCGCGATAACCACCGGCGGCAATCCGGCACTGGTTGCGGAGAAGCGGCGCGATGTGAAACTGGCGCTGAATTACCGTCCACAATGGCTCGATGGCATGACCTTTCTTGGCGAATATTTCCGCAATAACAGCAACAATGTGGCGTCCAATTTCCCGCTACTGACCCCGGAAATAGAAGCGGCTTTTCCTGACCGCGTTACCCGCGATACCTCCGGACAGTTGGTGGCGATAGACCGCCGTCCGGTGTCCTATGCCAATATTTTCAGCGAGCGGATTCGCTACGGCTTTGATTTCTCCAAGCGTTTTGGAGAACGCCAAGGTGGACGCGTTGAAGGACGCGGCGGCGCATCTGGTGGTGCATCCCCTTCGACAACTGGCGGACCAGCAGCGAGCGGAGCCCAAGGCGCGCGTCCCGGCATGGGACCAAGGGGAATGGGCGGCGGCCAGGGGGGGCGATGGCAGGCGTCACTATATCACACGATCCAGCTAAAAGACCGTATCCTGATCCGGCCCGGCGTGGCGGAACTTGATCTGCTGAATGGCTCGGCCACGGGTTCCACCGGCGGCAGCCCCCGGCATCAGTTTGAACTGAGCGGCGGATGGTTCAACAAAGGCATTGGCCTAAGGGTCGATGGCAAACACCAGAGCGCGACCCGGGTCAACGGACTTGGCGGATCAGACTTGCGCTTTTCCGACCTCACGACACTGAACCTGCGATTGTTCATCAATCTAGATGATCGCGGGAAATTGACCGAACGGTTCCGGTTTCTAAAGGGCAGCCGGATTGCACTGCGCGTTGATAATGTTTTCAATGACATACAGGACGTCCGTGACAGCACCGGGCTGGTCCCCTTAAGCTATCAGCCCGGCTTTCTTGATCCTATTGGCCGCTATATCGAAATTGATTTTCGCAAGCGGTTTTAGCGAGCACCCATCACTTGGGTTAAGCTGAGACCATTGCCATCGGGGTCGCTGAAAAACGCGACCTTTGCCGAGCCATCGGGTGCGGTCCAGATGCCGTGCGCATCCTGTCCCATGCCTTCGTAAATCGAAAACGTGACGCCTCTGCCGGAAAGATCGCGGACTTCTCCCTCGATATCCACGACCGACCATCCCAGAACCGGATGCGGCGAAGGGGCATGATCGGGCAATTCGGTAATGCGTAACTGCGATCCGGCGAGCGCATAGATCGCCGCAAAACCGTCATCGCCGACAAAGGGCAGACCCAGCACATTGCCGTAAAACGCCTTTGCCGCGGACTTATCCCGGGTAATAATAAAGCAAACGGGTGGAGCCGAGGAAAGAGGCATATCGTTTTACCCTTTTACCTTCTCGTACGGCACAAAATCGCCCATAGCGCAGCTGCCACGGGTCATGCCGCTGGTGAAATCGACGACGCGGCCAATATCGCCGCGGCATAATTGGCTGGAGAAACGCTGCATCACTAAGGTGTCGCGGTCCGCACCGCTGCATCCGCCGAGGGGGCGGTTGATGTAGATGGTCTTGGCGTTGCGGCTTTGCGCAAAGACGAACACATCGTCGCTGATCGTCGTCATCTTGTCGGCAAGATGCGCCGGGATGCAGCTTTTGGCTTCGCCAGCCACTCGTCCTTCGACCATCCGCTCATATTGGGCTTGCTGGCGTTCGGATAAAGTTTGCCGGGCGGTTTCGCTTTGAACCGCAGGGCCGGCCGCCAGTGCGGCAAAAGGTAGAGACATCCACAAAATCTTGTTCATGACATTTTCCTTTCCGCCCCCGGAAGGTGATTGAATAGCATTTTTGCACAATCGAAGCAACGCAACTTTCCCGTTCGTGTCGAGCGCAGTCGAGACACCGAGCCGCGATGTGCAAGCCTCACGGCATCTCGACTGCGCTCGATGCAAACGGATTTGTTGGCGGGTGTTTTTGGATTACGCGCCGCGAATTTCTCTCAAAAATTATCCTTCGCCGCCCGCCGCTCCGCCAGTTGCTCCGCCGATGCCGCCCGCATGAAGGGGTTGGTGGCTTTTTCTTGGCCGATCGTTGTCGGCACCGTCGCCTCTCCCTTCGCCCGCGCGGCCCTAACCGCCGCCATCCGCTCTACAATCGCGGCATTGTCGGGTTCAGCGACTAGGGCATAGCGCCCGTTGCTCTCGGTATATTCGTGTGCGCAATAGACCATCGTTTCGTCCGGCAGCCCTTCCAGCTTGCGCATATTGGCAAACATCTGCTCCGCCGTTCCCTCGAACAACCGCCCGCAACCCATAGCGAACAAGGTGTCACCAACAAAAGCGGCCCCTTCGGTTGCAAAGTGGAACGCGATATGCCCGGCGGTGTGTGCGGGCACGTCGATCACATCGGCGATGAGGTCACCCAGCCGCACCTGCGCGCCGCCCGCCACTTTGACGTCGAGCGTGGGTATGCGCGCTTCCTCCGCTGCAGGTCCGGTAATGGTGCAACCGGTGGCGTCCTTAATCGCGGCATTGCCGCCAGTGTGATCGGGGTGCCAATGGGTGTTCCAGATCTGGGTGATGGTCCAACCGCGCTTTGCCGCCTCCGCCAAAGGCGCATCGGCGACCGCCGGATCGACGACCATGGTTTCCCCGCCGACCGGCTCGTGCACCAGCCAGATGTAATTGTCCGACAGGACCGGAAGCCGCACAATCTCCAGCGTCATGTCACCACTCCCCGGTATTGGGCATGCTGGCCCAGGGTTCCTGCGGCGGCAGATTGCCGTCCTGTAGAAGTTCGACTGAAATGCCGTCGGGGGAGCGGACAAAGGCCATATGCCCGTCGCGCGGCGGTCGGTTGATCGTAACGCCGGCGTCCATCAGCCGCTGACAGGTATCATAGACATTGTCGACGCGATAGGCGAGATGGCCGAAATTGCGCCCGCCGGTATAATGCTCCGCCGCGCTGCCATCAGCGGGCGGCCAGTTATAGGTGAGTTCAACCTCTGCCACATCCATCTGTCCGGGGGCGGCCAGGAAAATCAGGGTAAAGCGGCCCGCTTCGCTCTCGTAGCGCCGAACCTCTTCCAGCCCGATTAGGTTAAAAAACGCAACGCTGGCATCGGGATCGCTAATCCGGATCATGGTGTGCAGATATTTGGTCGCCATTTTCACTCCATTCATCGCTGTTAAGACACGGTTCATCGCAGATATCGCATTGCGATTCCGGGTCGCACTACCAGTCTCTAATCTTCATGCCGGGAAAGGCAAAGCACAATGGCCGACGATCAATCAATTGACGATAATAGCACTGCAACCCACTGGACGACCCAAAAGGGCAAGGT
>JBGSLY010000210.1:0-5807 GCA_041740435.1 Parasphingorhabdus sp. | reverse complement strand
ACCATCATAGGGCTTGTCGCTGAAATTCTTGGGCGCACGTCCGCTGCGGGCCACTTCGGCCTGGACCGAAAACAGCTCGGCATAGGGGCCGCGCTGTTCATCGGGCAATTGCAGCCATTGCCACGTTGCATCTTTGCCTGCGACCATGATCTGGTCACCAAAGGGATGAAAATAGCTGTTGGCACCCGTTGTATTGGGGTCGTCGCGCCAATTGATAAATTCGATGCCATGTTTGAAGGTCGCGCCGCAGTTTTTTAGGAAGATATGCTCTTCGACACCGCAAGCCGCCAAAGTCTGACGGATGGAGGGAATGGTGGCCTCCCCCACACCGACAGTTGGAATGTCATCGGCTTCTATCACGGTAATTTTGACCGGTCGGTTCAGTGTGTGGGGCAGCTGATTCTGCAAAAATGCTGCAGTCAGCCAGCCAGCTGTGCCCCCGCCGACAATGACAATTGTTAGGTTTTCCCTTCTTTCAGCGTTCGACATGCAATGCTCTTGCTGCCAGTTCAAATGCGCCGGCAATTCCGGAAAGCGTATCAAGGCCAGGAGGCATGATAATTACGCCTGCATCAACACCGAAATAGTGACCTGTAAGCGCAGCAGTGCGATCCCTGATTTTTTCGAGCAACCCACTCGTTTGCAGAACCCCGCCGCCCAATATGATGCGTTGCGGAGAATAAAGCGCGATCAAGGTCTGGCAGAACTGGGCTAGATAGTCGGCTATGATGTGATGCGCGACATGATCCGGTGCCAGTTCGGAAAGCGAAGCGCCCCAGCGTGCCTTGATCGCCGGGCCTGAGGCCAGTCCTTCCAAACAGTCGCCATGAAACGGGCATATTCCTGCAAATTCGTGATCGTCCGCATAGCGCCGCGGCATCACATGGCCCATTTCGGGGTGGCGACTTCCCTTAATTGTTTCTCCGCCGATGATCGCGCCCCCGCCGATGCCTGTGCCGACTGTAACATAGACGGCAATATCAGATCCTTGGGCGGCCCCAAAAAGATATTCACCAATGGCGGCTCCGTTTACATCGGTATCAATAGCTACCGGACAATCTAGCGCGTCGCCAAGATGCGCTGCCACGCTTTTCTGACTCCAACCTGGCTTGGTAGTGTGGGTAATAAAACCCCATGTTTCGGATGCAAGATCGAGATCAAGCGGCCCAAAAGAAGAAATTCCCAATGCATCCAGCGGGCCATGTTGTCGGAACCAATCAATCGTGTGTTGCAGCGTTTCCTTGGGGCTGGTTGTGGGCAAAGTCGTCCGGGCCACAATGGAGTCATGGCCAGCGCCGATAGCGAGAACAAATTTGGTTCCGCCAGCTTCGACTGCGCCAAACATGTTGCTACCGTCAGCGGACATGAGCAAATGTACCGCCC
Source organism: Parasphingorhabdus sp. (assembly GCA_041740435.1). Classification (GTDB taxonomy): domain Bacteria; phylum Pseudomonadota; class Alphaproteobacteria; order Sphingomonadales; family Sphingomonadaceae; genus Parasphingorhabdus. Next base: position 4,424 of record JBGSLY010000210.1, on the reverse strand, counting down.
AAGACTGCCCTATTGCCGTCCAGAACCAGCTTGACGAACGGCGCAGGTGTTCCGCCGAAACTTTCGGCAGCAAGCCGTGGATTACTCGTCAGGCTACGTCCGTTCAGCCCCCAATGATCAATAAAACTGCTCACCAAAAGTTCCTTCGTCACATGCCAACTATAGGTTTGCGAGGATTCATCGCGCGGATTAGCCAAGACCAAGCCGCTGCCATTAAGCGGCTCGTATTCGCCGAAAAGTGTGTTCGATACCATACCATAAAGTCCAGTAGGTCCAATTGGACCCTCGGGATTGAAGGTGTCTGCTTGTGTTACCCAAAAGACATAGTACCGACCATCCCTGTACACCAAATGGGCCCGTTCCAGCTCGTTGTTGACGCCATCAGCATGAATCAAAGGCGGCAGCAATTCCCATTCGCCTGCTCCCGATCGACGAGCAATGCCGACCGCCCCATTAAATTCGGATGCGGAGTCAGCCAATGATGCCGTAAAGAGAAGATATTCCTGCCCGTCCACCGGATCGCAAAAATGGGCCGGATCGCGAAAAGCAATGATTTTGCCCGGCTCCCCCTCTTGCTGATCCGCGATCTGGTAATAGCGGCCGTTGTTGGAAACCGACTCTCGAAAGGCGCTCCATTCGGTGATATGGCCATCGGCTTGCAACCGACCATGAGTTTCAAACAGCCGCTGCTGATAGCCACCGGGATTGTCGGCAACGCCTGCTGCCGTGAAGAATAATGAAACTTTGCCATCTTTCAGCAAGGCTGTCCCCGCCCATTCGCGCTGGAAAGAATAATCTGTATTCGGGAAAACCCATCCCATGTCTCGCCACTCATTATTTTTCGAATATAGCAGCCGAATGCGTGCCTCAAAATGACGCAGCTTGGGATCTTGTCTGTCGGGTGCTGCTAAAGCCATCCATAGGGAACCCCCATTTATTTCTGCGATGCTGCCATCGTTACGCTGGATGGGCCACATGTCCCAAATTAGAATTCCCGGAAGAAGTGGGCGGGCGTGTTCTGCTGTAATCACGTCAACAGTTGAAAAATTCTGCTGCGCAATGAGGGCCACGTGCTCGTCCGTCCATGCTGATGTCAAAGTGTGTGAATCCCTTTTCAAACTTCATTTTTCACCGTCTAGAAAAAGCGACCACGCATTGCAACAGCAAATTACAATCGATTGTATAAAATCCGCGGACGTGTCGTCCACACCATCAAATCTTGATGTTCCGAGATAACCCTATGGCGCGCCGGGGTCGGTTCAAAACTATTTCCATGGATTGGCAAATGCACGCAAGCGGCTTTCCGGCCAGAAAAATATCAAAGAGGGTGTTTGGTAATTTTGTATACCATGCCGGACTTTCTGGGGTGTTCGACATTCCGATACGATTTCAGACCATCACAATGAAAGGAAAAGGCTTTGAGCGAGCCATTGAGCGCAGAGACCAAAGATATCGTAAAATCAACCGCGCTTACCGTGCAAAAGCTCGGTGTCGAAATCACCCAGCGGTGTATGAACGGCTGTTCGTCGACCCGGCAGTCAAAGCGATGTTTGACGAAGCGGCTCAGGAAAGCGGCGAGCAACCACGGCGATTATCGGCGGCGATTCTCGCTTAGGCACAAGATATTGACAGGATCGAGAGCTTGGGCGGACCGGTGAAGCAAATGGCGGCGCGGCATGTTAAACCGGGCTGAAAGCGGAGAATTATTCACTGATCGCTGACGCCCTTTTGCCCGCCATTAAAGACATTCTGGGCGAAAGTGCAACCGATGACGTGCTTGCGGCATGGGGAGAAGCCTATTGGGCGCTTGCGGATATATTGATTGGCACAGAGCAGGGTCTTTATGCGGATATAGTAAACACTGATCATTCTTAGGGTCAGGAAGCCGCTTGATTCTCGGCGAATTTGCAGGCTTCAACCGGCCTTGCCGCCAATTCGTGCCCGTAAATAAATGGCCCCGTTCCGCAATACCCATGGCGCAAAACACGCGGCAAAAAATTCTCGCAGAAGCAAGCAGCCACGGGGGGTTTTCATAAATCAGGGCGGCGGCGATGCGGGCCAGTGCCGCTGACTGCATTCCGACTGTTCCCCGTCAGTGCCAATAGCACAGATTTGATGTTGTGATTTGAGGAGTCTTACAGTCTTGCCGCCGGTGGCGCACGCAAAGCTATCCGTACGTTGCCTGCTTTATCCGAGAGCTTTGCGGCGCTGGCGCTAAAACATTCGGCGTGTCTATCGAAGGAGCAGGGCAGCGAGTGGAGGGACCGTAGCTGCGCTTTGAACGCGTGCACGAAAAGATTGCACAATATCTGGAAGAAGCGAACCTTTGCCGCGCAGTTTCGCAATATTTTGCGATACGGGTTTCGGATGCGAAAATAGAGGGGATAGACGTCAGTGGTGCAGATGGACCGCTGATGCAATGAAGGTAGCCAATGGCGTATTGCGGGGAAAGCTTGAGAATGCCCTGGCAAAAAATAATATACCAAATTCAGATAGATATGCGGGTACCACTCTATTCCCGTTATTTTTGAAAACAAAGGCCGGAAAATGGCGGACACGGAGGGATTCGAACCCTCGGTAGAGAATTAACCCCTACGGCGGTTTAGCAAACCGCTGGTTTCAGCCACTCACCCACGTGTCCGGACGGGAGCCATGGACGCTGTCCGTGGCTCGGCTGGGCCGCGATATAGCGAGGGGGGGCACGGGCCGCAATGGGCAATTGCATGGGCAGGCCATTTCGCCAAATTGCTGCCCATTTGTCCTGCTTTTAGCGATTTTGCGTCAACAGGGCGCGTTTTCGACTCGGGTCATCGTCTGTTCATTGCAACGCGTGCATCTGCCGCGGTAGTTTTAATGGCACCATTTAGGGAGTATGTACGATGGCGGGATTTCGGGCGCGCATAATCTTACCGGCACTGGCGGCACTATCGCTGCTGACGGCTCCGGCCATGGCGCAGGTGACAACGGTTGATCCCAATGATGCTATCGATGCTGATCTGGCTGGTCCCAGCTATACGCCGCCGTCCGAAGTCCCCTATGACGGTCCAGAGATGGCCGAAAATGCGCCGATGAGCGGTGAGGTTAACGCCGATCTGAATGCAGCCGATACGGGCGTTACCGCAAACCGGCCTTTTGAGTCCTTGCCCGCGACCAATTCGGTCGATGATGCCACCACCTATCAGGAGGATGATCTGATCGGTGCCGCCGAAGGGGTGTTTGGCAAAGGTGCACAAGGTCTTGCCGGGCTGATCGAAGATTTGCTGGCGAAACAGGGCCGCCCCAATGGCTATATCACCGGGCGGGAGGCGAGCGGCGCGTTTGTTGTTGGCCTGCGCTATGGCTCGGGCAAGCTGCACCACAAGATCGAGGGCGAGCGGACCGTCTATTGGACCGGACCATCGGTGGGGTTTGATGTCGGCGGCAATGCGTCCAACACTTTTGTGCTGGTCTACAACCTTTACGATTCGCAGGAGCTGTTCCAGCGGTTTCCGGCAGGTGAGGGTGCAGCCTATTTCATCGGCGGTTTCCATGTCAGCTATTTGCGCAGCGGGGATAAGGTGCTGATCCCGGTCCGGTTGGGTGCAGGGCTTCGCCTTGGGGCCAATGTCGGCTATTTAAAGTTCACCGAGAACCAGCGCTGGCTGCCGTTCTAAAGCAATTTAGCCCCGGTAATCCTGCATCCTTTTCAAGTACCGCGCCAGCACGTCGATTTCCAGATTGACCGCGTCGCCAGCCTATAGAGCGCCCAAGGTTGTCACTTCGGCGGTGTGCGTGATGATGTTCAGTGTGAAGTGGGTGGCGGCATCGGTATCGGTCACGGCATTGACGGTTAGCGAGACCCCGTTGACGGTAATCGAACCCTTGGCCGCAATATAGGGGGCAAGATCGCGGCCAATCGCAATGGTCAGACCCGTTGATCCACCGACCGCTTCCACCGATACAACCGTCCCCACCCCATCGACATGGCCGGTCACGATATGCCCGCCGAGTTCATCGCCGACCTTGAGCGCGCGTTCCAGATTGAGTGGGCTGCCAACAGCAAATTGCCCCGCCGCGATGCACGACAGGGTTTCGCCCGATACATCGACCGCGAACCAGTCCGGGCCTTTTTCAACCACGGTCAGGCAAACCCCGGAGCATGCAATAGAGGCCCCGATATCGACGCCATCCATATCGTAATGGCATGCGATGCGGATATGATGGTCGGCGCGCTGCTCTGTGGCGGTGACGGTGCCGATATCGCTGACTATTCCGGTGAACATGGCGGGTCCTTGTCGTTGCGGGTGCGGATGAGTTCCGACAGGCTATCATCGCCCAGAACGCGTCTGTCAATGCACGCCCAGCGGCCATGGGCTGCCGACAAATCGGTGAGTTCCAGATCGGCTATGCCCGGATGCCCGTCGCCCCCGATCAGGATCGGGGCC
>JBGSLY010000209.1:0-3391 GCA_041740435.1 Parasphingorhabdus sp. | reverse complement strand
GCAGTGCGAGCCACATCGCGTACAGAAGATCTAACCTTCGATGCGATCGGTAATGCAGTTAGCAACGTTGTGGGAATTGCCGGAAATGGACCATGTTAGTAGATTTTTCTCTCTATGCAATATTAAGTTTTATTATCCTTTCTTTGTGGGATTGGGCGTCACGCCGTCAGATGGAAATTTTATTATCAGCTGTGAGAAATGAGGATATTGCAATTATAAAATACAAAAAATTTAGATATTCTTTAATTATTGTAATGTCCTTAATTATACCTATTATTATTATAAGATCTGATTCTATATTTATAGTTTTTTTAGGATTTATTTCACTGTTATATTTTTCTTTATATATTGCTGGCGCGGAAAAAAAATCAGTTGATACGGTCGATGTTGACAAAAATTTCTCAAATGATCCATAGCTTACTAACTTACCGTGGCCACCTATACCTATGACGGACTGGGCCGAGCGATTGGGATTGCGCGGGCCAATGGCCTCAACCAACTTGGGGCTGTTGGCTGCTTGAGCATTGATATTCAAGTGCAGGTAATTTGATAGACAAGGATACGCAAACCGATTTCCCCTTACGACAAGGGGGACACCCGAACGACCGCCCACCCCGCCCCCATCCCAGCCTTTTGATGGGCGGATGGGTGCGGGGTGGGCTGGCGTCGTTTCTGATTGATCAGCTGTGATCATGGAGTGAAAGGGCGAGCGACAGCGCTTCAAACAACACCGTGTTGCGCGGTTCATTGTCATAAAAGTGGAGCCTTTTAGGTTGCCATGGGGCCAGTTCCGGGAACCGTTCGACCAAAGCCTCGGCCTCCGCATATTTATTCGGATAGTGATGCCGTCGTGGCAGTGTCATAGTCAACAGGCCCTTGCTATTACGGTGACGCTATTACGGTGACAGGTGCGATATCCCCGTAATTGACTGGAGGTGCGAACAATGCTATTCGACAATTATGAAAACATATTTTGGGGATAACGCACCTGTCACCGTAATTGCACCGTAATTGCGGGGGATGGTCATCCGGAAAGCTCCCAAGTGCAAACGTATGGGGGACGTCTCAATATGATCAGCGGCGGTTCTAGCACGACGCGGTTTTTGTTTGACGGGGACGCGTTGGTGGCGGAATATGCGGCCAATGGCAGCAGCATCCTGCGCCGCTATGTGCACGGGGCCGGGGTCGATGATCCTGTGGTTTGGTATGAGGGCGCGGCCCTCACCGACAAGCGCTACCTAACGGCGGACGAGCGCGGATCGGTGATTGACGCGAGCAATGCCTCAGGCAACAGCATCGCCATCAACCGCTATGACGACTGGGGTATTCCCTCCACTACCAATCTGGGGCGGTTTCAGTATACCGGGCAAATCTGGCTGACAGAGATCGGCGCCTATTACTACAAAGCCCGCCTCTATTCCCCGACACTGGGCCGGTTCATGCAGACCGACCCGATTGGCTATGAGGACGGGATGAACATGTATGCCTATGCCGGGAATGATCCGGTCAATGGGCGGGACCCGAGTGGGATGACATCATGTTCCCAAGTTAAGGCTTGCGATGGCGGGGGTCAGATTGCAGGAAACCAGGTGAGTAGCGCATCAAACATCAGCCTGTCAGAGCCGCCTACCGAAGCGGCACCAGCCGCCGCACCGCTTCCCTCCGGAACGGGATATGACAATAGCAAACCGCTGTCGCAAACACCACAACCGACGCCGCAAAATGTGGAAGGGCCAACGGATGAAATCGTGGTGATTGCCCGGAAAAGTCCCAAGCGCAAGCGCGGGAGGATACCTTGCAAATCTGCTGACTTTATCGAAACCTCAATGTAGTCCGGAAAATGCAATCATCCGAGGGATGAATGCCCAGAATATTCGCGAATCGAAGCGCGGGAGGGGACACCACACGCGCGCCATCCCAAACCCTATTTCACATAACCATAGCCATAGATGGTGTCATGACCCGGAGTGCCCAGGTCGCGGGCGGACGCGATTAGCTCGGACTGGCAACTCGCCGGTTTGGCGCCCTTTTTCTTCAGGCACCGGGCGAACCATGCAGACACATGCGGCGTAGCAAAGGAAGTGCCCGAAAACAGCGCTGTGCCGCCGGTGACATCAGCCGCTGGTTCGCTCACGCCTTTGGCGGATACCATGATATATTTCCCCTGATTGGCATAGCGATAGACGCGCAGGTTGCTGTCCACTGCGGTTACTGCGACCACATTGGACACAGCAGCGGGATAGGCGGGAGGAGCGGTGGGGCCGCCATTACCGGCAGCTGCGACGATAACCGATCCCTGTTTCTGAGCGCGGTGGATGAGCTGGTCCAGAATCGCATTGCGCGGTCCAGCGAGGCTCATATTGATGACCGGAACCTTCTGATCGACCATCCATTCGAGCGCGCCAACAATCGAGTCAGCCGAGGTATAGGCTTTGCCGCCGTCTTTGCGAAAGATATTGGCGGCATAAATGGTCGACCCGCCCTCTGCGGCCAGAATAGAGGCGATTGCCGTGCCGTGTGCAGCTGGTGCAGCCGCTTTTCCGGGGTTGAAGTCTCTCGATTTGATGGACACACCCGACAGGCTCTTGTGCGGTATCACCGCCGTATCAATCATGCCGATGGCCAGATTGCCGGAACGTTTTGTAATTGCTTCGCTTTTGGTCTTTGTTTTGGCGGCGCCTTGGGTCGAGAAATCCATTCCGTAATAATGGGTATAGTCGAAAGTCGCTTGCCCGTCGATGGCGCGAAGCCGCGACAAAGCGTCTTCCGGCGTAATCCCCGGCGGTGTCCTCAATCGAATGACTTCGCCAGCAAGTGCAGGCAAGGACGTTCGCTCGATGACTTGGAAACCTTGATGGGTCGCGGCAGCCAAGCCTTTGGAGCCAAGATCCAGCGCCACTACTTCGCCCCGCCGAACAGGAAAGCCCTTGCGATCATATTCAGGATTTTCGGAAACCGCGAGATCTTTCATCTGCTCACTGCTGCCGACGGAATCGTCACTGCCGGAACGGCTATCATCGGAACCACTATTGTCGGAGCCACTGTTATCAGAACCATGGCCGGAATTGTCGCTGTCTGTCGTATTCTTAATCAGATCGTCTTGAATTTTGGCCAATTCTTCGGTTGTATCGGCTTCCAGATCGCGTAGGTCCTCGGCTGCCTTTACGGGGTCCTTGGCCGCGTCCTCCATGATCTTTGCGCGTTCTTCTGCATAGCGAACATTGGTACGATCAGTGCGTTCTGCGGCCCGGCTGGTGTCGCGATCTGCGCGGTCCTGGCTTCGCGAAGAGTCACGGTCAGCGCGATCTTGGCTCCGGGAAGCATCCCGCGCGGCGCGTTCGGTTGCACGATCAGCATCTTCGCCGGCATCCCTGCCGCCGCGCATGGCCGA
>JBGSLY010000208.1:0-5784 GCA_041740435.1 Parasphingorhabdus sp. | reverse complement strand
ACGCGGTAGTGACAGGCGAGCGCGAATTCCATCCCGCCGCCCAGCGCAACCCCCTGAATCGCGGCGATACAAGGTTTGTCCATCGCTTCGATTTTTCGGAAGGCAAGCTGCGCGTTGTTGGGCAGGATGCTGGCTTGTTCGGCGGTCTGCACTTCTTCCAGCATTTGCCGGATGTCGGCACCCGCAACGAAACTGCTGTTGCCCGCGCCGGTGAAAATGACGGCCGCAACATCGGTTTTGCGTTCCAAATGTTCGACGACCATCACCAGTTCATCGATGGCGCGTTCGTTGAGTGCATTAACCGGCGGGTTGGAAACAGTGACGGTCGCAACCCGCTGTCCGGGAACAACCAGATTATACTGGACGACGAAATAGCGGTACCGTTCAAACAGCGGTTGATCGTCCGACAATTCCTGACGCCGCCGCCAGCCATCGATCACACCGCGCAGCATATCCAGACTTTCCGGATTGCGCAGCGTTGTGATGTCACCCAGATCGTCGCCCTCAACCAATGCCCGAACCATCCGGCGCATATATTTCCCGCTGCGGGTTTCGGGGAATTGTTCAACCTCCAAAAAGTCAGAAGGAACCGCGACCGCCCCTTTCTCTGTGCGAACCAAATCGGTTAATCGGCGGCGATCTTCTTGGGTGAGTTTTCGGCCAGCCACCGGCATGACGAAAGCGATTGGTGTCAGCCCTTTTTCGCGGTGGGGAGCGCCCACCACAAGGACGTTGCCGACCGGCGAATCGGGATCGAGCGCCTTGTCACGCAGGATCGCACCTTCGATTTCTTCGGTACCAATCCGGTGACCGGATACGTTGATAACGTCGTCGGACCGGCCGTGCAGCGAAAACGACGCATCGGGGTGTCGCATGGCAAAGTCGCCTTGGGTATAGGCCCAGACCCCTTGCCACCGCTGCCAATAGGTCGATGACCAGCGAGTGCCGTCACCGACCCAATCAGGATTGATCCGTCCATCGCCCTTTGTGAACGCATCGGCATTTCCCCACACTGTGCGCGCCAGATAGGGGTAGGGGAGGGCAATGACGATTTCGCCCTTTTCCTGCTCGTCCGCCTTGCGCCATGCCACGCCGCCCGGCTCATCGCGCTTTAGTAAGGCTGTGCCCGCGCTATTTGGCTCCGAATCTTCGCACCATACGTCGCCCAATATCCATGGCAGGGGATAAGTATGCGCGTTTGCCGACAGCGGAAAGTCGGTGTTGCCATAAAAATGGGTCCAAGCAATGCCGCCATGCTCTGTCGCCCAATAGCTGTTGATATACCATGGGGTCACCGCCTCCATGCCAAAGGCCTGAACCGAAGGGGACGTTGGCTCGGCGCAAAAGGTTGCGACTTTGAGCGATGACAGATCATATTTCTGCACATCGCGCAGGTTTTCCGGGTCCTGCATCACCGACTTCAGGAAGGTCACTCCGGCCTTGAAAATCTGGACATTGTGTCGTTCGATAATCGAGGCAAAACGGCCTGCGTGCGGAAATACTGGCGAACCTTCGGTGATAACAGTTGTTACCCGCGTCGTAAGTGAGGCGGATATGAGATAACTTTGGCCTGTTATCCAGCCGGGATCGGCGACCACAAAAATAGTATCACCGGGGGCGGCGTCAAAAGCGATCGGCATGGTGGCGGCGATACCGGCGACATAGCCGCCGTGAACATGGACCACGCCTTTGGGCTTTCCGGTCGAACCCGATGTGTAGATGATGAACAGCGGATATTCGGCATCCACCGGTAGGGGAGGGCAACTGGCCCAGATAGCCCGGGCAAACTCCGCATCGGGCAAGGCAAGCAGTTCGGCCTCAGTAGAAATGGAAAATCCTGCTGCGCGCGCCGCCGCAATCAATCGTTCCAGCGCGGCGTCGGTCAGCTCATGGCTCCACCGGTCGCGGTCGTGCCAGATCATATCGGGTTGTTCGGTGTGCCGGACGACGATGACGGCTTCCACCCGTGGCGGCGATTCGACCAGACTGGTTGCAATGGCAATCCGGATTTGCGATGCCTGCGCCACCGACAGAGCTCCACTCTGCCCCAGATCGGCGAGCGCGCGGCCAACGCCGCGCATGACGTCGGAACGTTCAACCGTTACCTCACCCGACAATGTTTCGCGCACTGTCGCTAGGATGGCATCACCTTGAGCCTGCGGCAGTTCTTCGGCCAGTGTGGCGGACAACAATTGCAGTGCTACATCAACCGCGATAAAATTGTCTAGAGCCGGGTCGGTATAGGCGGTCTTGAAGGGCACCATCTGGGCATTGCGATAGCAGCCATCGGCAGTGATCACGATTCGAGCACCGGAATCGCAAATGCGGTCGGACAAGGTCTTGTCGCTGAAACCGCCAAATACCGGCGTGTACAAAATGCCAAGCCGCTTCGCCGCCTCGGTCCAGAATATCTGCGCCGGAATGCTCGGCATGTTGAGCGCGATCCGGTCGCCCGCCTTCAATCCCAAGTCCTGCAGCGCCAGCGCGCATTTCGCGCTTTCCAGCAGCAACTGTTTGCGCGACACCGGGTAGCAGTCGACCGGGCCGCCAAGGCCGTCATTACGCGCCATGTCCCAGCGATCGCCTTCGAAAATCAGTGCAGCTTCGTCGCCGTGACCACCAAGAACATGCCGGTCGACTTCGTTGAAAGCCGCGTTGATCAGGCCGCCCTCGAACCAGCGCCAGTGCGGCGGATTGGCAGCATTGAATGCCTTGCGCCAAGGCTCGAAGCTTTCCGGGAGATCGAATGTTACCGGAGCAGCGGTTTTCGCATTCCAACCGGTCCATGCTTGCCGTTGCTCATCCCAATGAATCCAGCAATCACCGCCCTCCGCGTTTTGGGCAATCCAATGGATGTTCCGCTTAGCCAGCCCGCCATGAAAAGCGCCGGGATCGGTCTCACACGCTTCGCGCATCCGCTCCCAATCGTCCCGGGTACGAATCGGATTCGCATGCGGCTGAGGTGCTGGATCAACGACACTTTGGCCGAATTTTGGCATATTTTCCGTCATTCCAGAGCCTCTCCTGGTTCTTACTTCATCATATAATTATGCAGCGTGCCTACGTTGATACATAAAATATCATCACAGGCAACATATTTGTAATTATATTAGTTTGAGGCTTGGTTCCGACGGTATTTTGCGTATTGGAGGCGGTTTGGCAACGCGCTGATTGCTATTTTCGGAACGCGGAAATGCCAGATATTTTCTCAGCTTCCTCCCTGCTTCGCCATCGCTGCACCAATGGCTCCGGCGATTTCCTCGGGGCGGGGATTGCGGCGCAGGGTCAGGCCGCCGTTGACCTGCAGATTCTGTCCGGTGACGAAGCAATTGTCATCGCACAGCCACAGTGTCGCATGGGCAATATCTTCGCAGGTGCCGACCCGGCCCAAAGGATATTCCTTGGTAAAGGCATCAACCAATCCCGGTACGGCAAAGCTCGCTGATGTCATCGGGCTGTCGGTAAAGCCGGGTGATACAACATTGGCGCGAATGCCCTGCGGTCCATATTGGTTGGCGACGCAGCGGATTAGCGCCTCTGATCCCGCCTTGGTGCCGATATAGGCAGCGTGATCATCGATGATGCAATGCGTGGTGGCGGATGATACCTGGATCAGCGAACCGCCGTTGGGCATGGCGCGGATAAAGGCGCTGAGGAAATAATGCACGCCCTTGAATTGCAGGCCGACTATCTGGTCAAGCTCTTCTTCGGTAATGTCGTGCAGCGATTTGAGCAAACCCCACCCCGTGGCGTTGATCGCCATATCGACCCGCCCATGGCGTTTGACGGTCTCACTGGCTAGCGCTTCGACTTCGGCCTTGTTGGAGATATCGCACAACATCCAGTCGCCGCCGATTTCAGCCGCGATTTCTTGCAGCGGTTCGGGTTTGCGACCGGTGACAACCACCTTTGCTCCGGCACCGGCTAGTTTGCGGGCGATTTCCTGCCCCATATTATCCTTGCCGCCAGCGCCCAGAACGACGGCGACTTTTCCGCTAAGATCGGTCATTATTTTATCCTTTTGCTGTCAGAAATGTCGCGGTCGCGACGCCATCGGGGCCGTAAACAGGTTCACTGAGGTCGCAGCGATATTTGCGGGTATCGGCGTTCAAAATCGAAAATCCGCTGAGATACCCTAACATTCCCTGATAGGCAGGACCTTCCAGATGCACTTGCAACGTCTCGGCATCGTCCCATTCCTCGAACACATGGACGCGGCCCGGAATATGCGGATCGGCGGTCCATGCATAATGACGGCATCCCGGCTCATCGAGCGCCATCTGGATCAAATCCTTGGCTCCGGCCAATGCGGCCTCCCGGTTTTCTGGCGGAAAATCTACTTCACCGGCGATGACTATTTTCATGGATTATCCTTTCTTGACCGGCAATTCGCCGCTCAAATATTTGTCGAGTGTGTGGTGGAGATGGCGCACGCGGCTCTCCTGATAATGACCGAGTTCCAGCCGTTTGTTGGCAGACGCCTTCATCCCCTGCTGCACATAAGGCAGGTTTTCCATGTCCTGATCGAACACACCGGCCAGAGCAGGGCCGATCAAATGCCCGGCAAAGGCAAAGGGCTGATCATCAGGTATCATGAACATCGGTTCGGTTTTGGGCGCCTTTTCGCCTTTAGGCGTCCGCATCAAAATCCGCACCTCCATCAGGCAATGGTCGGGGTCTTTCCATGGCCGCCAACGATAGACGATATTGGGAATAAATCCGCCCCATGGCGACCAGTTGGGAAAGATATTATAGGTCAAATTGTCGAGCATTTCGCTATCGGTCGCATCAGAGAAATCATGGCCGCTCATCGCACCAAAGCCTTCGCGGTTCGCCTCAGCCAGAATTTTGCGCGCCAGCAGCGGATCATCGGCCTCGAAACCTTTCAAGTCCTCGGTGCTGGTCGAGGTGCGCCGTCCCCGCGAATCCCCGCCAAGGAACTCGCCCAGCTTGTCGATAACATAGAACTGGTCCTTGCCCTTGATATGCGGCGACAAGGCCCCCGCCGGGGTAATCGCCCGGTTCATATGATCGCCGTAAAGGTCATAGCGGGTGTTGGCATCGGCGGTGAAGGGCAGGATTTGCGGGTGGGTGACCACGCTGTGCCACGCCTCCATAAATGCCTCTGCGGTCACCTTCCAGTTGGCTGGGACGACCCGGCCAACCCATGCCCCGGTATAGCATTCGTCGAGCCGCCAATTGTCATAATGCTCGACGCCGGGCCCGATCCATTCGCGAAACGGCGGCAGGTCGGGATTTTCACTGACTAGCAAAAAGCCTTGCCAACTTTCCACTTTGAGTTCGGGCAGGCTCATGTCGCGATCCGCCAGATGCGGGAAGTCCCACTGGCAGGGGATCTCCTTCAGGCTGCCGTCATTGTTCCATGTGAAACCATGAAACGGGCAGCGCAGGCTGATCGAGCGACCGTTTTCGGTGCGCAGCTTGCGGCCCCGATGCAGGCAGACATTGTGGAAGGCGCGGACCGATCCGTCCTTTTGCCGGATCAGCAAATAGGACCGGTCGTTAATGTCATAGATCATCGTGTCGCCGGGTTCGGGCATATCCTCTTCGCGCGCAGCAAAGTGCCAGATATTGGGCCACATTTTTTCTTCTTCCGCCCGGGCAAATTCGGCGGAAGTGTAGCGCGCGGGGTCCAGCGGGTCGTCACCAAGCGCCTGGTTCGATTCCATCAAAAGATAATCGGGGGCAGGGCGCGTGTCGGCATGCAGCATGTCGGTATAGGTGATGCCGGGGCACCGGGCCTCTTCGATACGGCTATCAATG
>JBGSLY010000207.1:0-4706 GCA_041740435.1 Parasphingorhabdus sp. | reverse complement strand
ATTTTTGTTTGCGAAGCCGATCAGGGACAGCCGCTCGCCGTGGGTCAGCGATTGGTCACCCGGCACGGCGTGCTCCGCCGTTGGGATGGCTATGTCGCGCAGGGCGATGGTGCTGCCAATGCCGAACAAATGGTGCGCTCGAACCGGCTGAAAGCAATTGCTGCGGAGCTACCTGCCGCGCACGATGCCGCGTCGCGCGCGCAGGCTGCCCTCACCCTTGCACGGGATACCGTGACGGAAGTGGAGCGGGAATTGATCGGAGCGCGGGCCAATCTGTCCCAGCAAGAGGCGGCTTTGCGGACGGCGCTGCGCGATGCGGACAAAGCACGAGAGGCTCTGGCGTGGTATCAGCAACGCAGGGAAAGCCTGAATGAGCGTCGCGGCGGGCTGAGCGAAGATTTGAACAGCGCGCAATCCGAAGCGTCCAATGCCGAGAGCGAATGCCAAGCCCTTCCGCAAAGCGATGGTCTAGCCGAGGCGCGGCGCGCACTGGAGGCAGATCGGGACAGCGCCCGGATGCGGGTGATGCAGGCGCAGTCGGCATTGAGCGCGCTAGACCAGTCGCTTGCCGCCGCCAAAGAGCGCAGGGCAGTTGCCCGCACCCAAATCCGCAACTGGCAGGACCGGTCCAGCGAAGCGCTAGCGCGTATGCAGGACATGAACGCGCGCGGCAGTGAAATCAGCGCAGCAATTGAGGCCATCGCCGACCGACCGGGGGAAATCGAGCGCGCCATTGCTCTATTGCAGCAACAGGTCGCCGACAGTGCCGCCGATGTCGCAACAAAACAGCGCGATGCTGAAGCAATAGAGGCGGAACAAAAAGGCCATGATGCGCGGCTGGTCGAAGCAGCCGAAACACTTTCATCGGCGCGCGAGGACCGTGCGGGTGCACGCGCGCGGGCGGAGAATCAGGACCTCAGACGGGTTGAAATGGGCCGGATATCGGGCGAAAAATACGAATGCCCGCCGCAGCTGATCCCCGGCAAAATGGGATTTGATGAAACGGACGTACGCGCCGCCGCCGAAGAGTCGGCGCAGCTTGAGCAGCTAAACCTGTCGCGTGAACGACTGGGGCCGGTCAATCTGGTCGCCGCGCAGGAGTTGGCCGAGGTTGAATTCGAATGGGCTAAATTGAGCGGTGAAAGTGCCGAACTCACCGAAGCGATCCACCGGCTGCGTGGTTCTATTGGCAGCCTCAATCGTGAGGGCCGAACACGGCTGCTGGCCGCGTTTGAACAGGTCGATGTGCATTTCCAGCGGCTTTTTGCGACTCTATTCAACGGCGGCAAAGCGCATTTGGCGCTGATCGATAGTGACGATCCGCTGGAGGCCGGATTAGAGATCATGGCCCAGCCCCCCGGCAAAAAGCTGACCTCGCTGACATTGCTCTCCGGCGGCGAACAGGCGCTGACCGCAGTCGCGCTGATTTTCGGGCTGTTCCTGACCAATCCCGCGCCGATCTGCGTCCTCGACGAAGTGGACGCGCCCCTCGACGATGCCAATATCGAGCGGTTTTGCGATTTGCTCGACGCGATGGTCGCAGAAACCTCAACCCGCTATCTGATCGTCACCCACAATGCCGTGACGATGAGCCGGATGCACCGCCTGTTCGGGGTCACGATGATTGAAAAGGGGATTAGCCGGCTGGTCTCGGTGGATTTGAACGCCGCCGAAGAATTGCTCGCGGTAGGATGAGAGCCGGAGGATGAGTGTAGGCAGTGAGTTTAGATTAGCCCGATCTGAGGATATTCCGGCGCTGCATGCCCTGATCGAATCCGCCTATCGCGGTGACAGCGCCAAACAGGGATGGACACACGAGGCCGATCTGCTCGCCGGACAACGGACCGATCAACAGGAATTGGCGGCAATATTGGTTGATCCCCATCATGTAATCATAGTGGCTCAGCCAGAAAAAGAGATCGCAGGCTGCGTCGCAGTCCGCCGGGTGAGCGGAGGCCGCGCCTATCTGGGGATGCTGACCGTCGATCCATTGCTGCAAAGCGGGGGATTGGGACGGCGTTTGATAGCGGCCGCAGAAGACCATGCCCGCGATGCCTTTGCCGCGAAAGCAATGGAAATGACAGTGATCGTCCAGCGCGAAGAACTCATCGCTTATTATCTGCGGCGCGGCTATCACCTGACCTGCGAACGTCGCCCGTTCCCGCTCGACGACCCGAAATTCGGCCTACCCGCCCGACGCGATCTGGAATTCGTGGTGCTGGAGAAAGCGCTATAGCGAGGCCAGCAATTCCTCCATCTGGCCCAGCCGTTCTTTGCCGAAGAACATGTCTTTGCCGCTATAAAAAGTTGGAATGCCAAAGGCACCGCGCTCCACCGCTTGCTCGGTGTTGGAAATCAGCGCCTGTTTAACCGCCTCATCCTGCGTTGCGGTTAACAGGGTTTCGGCATCAAAACCTGCTTCGGTCAATGCGGCAGCAATCACCGCGGTGTCTGACGCATCGGCCTGTTGTTCCCAGATCGGCGGCAACAGCGCATCGATTATCCCAATCCGCTGATCGGGCGTGGCAGCAGTCAGCAAGCGTTGCAAGGTAATCGAATTGAATGGAAATTTCGGATTCATTTGCCATTTGCTGAGGCCATATTTGGTGATGAACCGCTGCATTTCCAGCATGGCATAGGCGTTCTTGCCCTTAACATCAGCGTCGCGAACGAATGGCGGCGCGTTGCCGGTTAATTTGTGCATCCCGCCCAGAAATACCGGAGTTACCAAGATTTCCACATCGTATTTGGCGGCGAGCGCCTTAAGCGGATACCAAACCAGATACGCATTCGGGCTGACAAAATCGAAAATCAGTTCAATCGTTTTGGACATAGCGCCCTCCTCTACCATTTTTCTTTCCAAGGCCGGACGTCAAGTTCGAAGGTCCAGGCGTTGCGCGGCTGTTCGTGCAGCATGACATAATTTTGCGCCAGATCACCGGGATTAACGACACCGTCACTGGCTTTTTGCGCTGCGAAATCTGGCAGAATTCCGCGAATCCACTCGGTATCAACCGCCGCGTCAATGACGACATGGGCGACATGAACGCCCTGCGGTCCCATTTCGCGCGCGAAACTCTGCACCATGTTGCGCAGCGCCCCTTTGGCGCTGGCAAAAGCACCATAGCCCGCCGCACCGCGCATGCTGGCGGTGGCACCGGTGAACAATATGCTGCCCGACCCACGCGGGACCATCACCTTCGCTGCCTCACGCGCCGTCAGGAAGCCGCCGAAGCAGGCCATTTCCCAGATTTTGCGAAACTTGCGCGCATCGGTGTCGAGGATCGTCATCGGAACATTCGCCCCGACATTGAAGACGACCGCCTCCAGCGGGCCAATGTTGGCCTCGATTCGGCTGAACAACGAAGCCACCTGCTCCTCATCGCGCGCATCGCAGCTGAAACCGTGTGCCTTGTGACCGGCAGTGATTAACTCCGCAACCAATGGCTCCAGCTTCTCCCCGCCGCGACGCGCACCGCAGGCGATATAGCCTTTTTCCGCAAAAGCGCGCATGATGGCCCCGCCAATTGCATCCCCCGCCCCGATCACCAGCACCACGCCCTTTGACATTTCCAGAAACCTCCATTTCAGTTGCATTATGAAACCATGTTTAACGAGCAGATGCAATCGCCGAATGCCTTTTTTCTAGCCCCTGACGCCCCGCAGCGTTAAAGGGCAATGCCATGACCGATACCGCCAGCACTGCACCCGCCATTTCCCCCGAAACCGTCGCTGAACACGGCCTCAACGAAGAGGAATATGCACGGCTGCTCAATGCACTGGGCCGCGAACCCAATCTGGTCGAGCTGGGTATTTTCTCGGTGATGTGGTCGGAGCATTGCAGTTACAAATCCTCGCGTATTCACCTCAAAAAACTACCAACCGAAGCGCCATGGGTGATTTGCGGCCCCGGCGAAAATGCAGGGGTGATCGACATTGGTGAGGGGCCGGACGGCACCAAATTGGCTGCGATTTTCAAAATGGAATCGCATAACCACCCCAGCTACATTGAGCCCTATCAGGGTGCAGCGACCGGGGTTGGCGGTATCTTGCGCGACGTGTTCACCATGGGCGCGCGCCCCGTCGCCAACCTCAACGCGCTGCGGTTCGGGCGGCCCGATCACCCCAAGATGAAACATCTGGTACAGGGCGTGGTTGCAGGCATTGGCGGCTATGGCAATTGCGTCGGCGTACCGACAGTGGGCGGCGAAACCAATTTCCACCCCGCATATGACGGCAATATTCTCGTCAACGCGATGACGGTTGGCATCGCCGATCAGGACAAGATTTTCTACTCCGCCGCCACCGGCATCGGCAATCCGATTGTCTATGTCGGCAGCAAGACTGGGCGCGACGGCATCCACGGTGCGACCATGGCCAGCGCCGATTTCGCTGAAGACGCCGAGGAAAAGCGCCCGACGGTTCAGGTCGGCGATCCGTTCACCGAAAAGCTGCTGATCGAGGCGTGTCTGGAACTGATGGCGACCGATGCGATTGTCGCGATTCAGGACATGGGCGCGGCGGGCCTGACTTCCTCCAGCGTCGAAATGGCGACCAATGGCAAGGCGGGGATCATCCTCGACATGGACAAGGTGCCGTGCCGCGAAGAGGGCATGACCCCCTATGAAATGATGCTGTCGGAAAGCCAGGAGCGCATGCTGATGGTGCTGAAGCCCGGCAAGGAAGCGATGGCCGAAGCGATTTTC
>JBGSLY010000206.1:0-2806 GCA_041740435.1 Parasphingorhabdus sp. | reverse complement strand
TAGCAGCGCCGGGTCGGTTACCGGCGCGCGAAAGCTGGCGGTCAGATAGGCGATGAGGCGCGCCGCCGAATCATCACCGGCCTCGCACACTGCGCTATCCAATACATCATCAATCCGCCCCGCGATATCGGCATAGGTGGCGGCGATCAGGTCGTCGATCCCGCTGAAATAATGCCGGAGCAATCCCGGCGACACCCCGGCGCGGCGGCAAATCGACCGCACCGTTGTTCCGGCCAATCCATCGTCCGACAGGCTATCGCGGCAAGCGGCGATCAGCGCGTCGCGGCGGACATCGGGGGCTTCGCGGGACCAGCCGGGTTTGACCAAAACTGTCATGACCACCTTCATAATCGATCTTGCATTGCATGGCCAGTTATTTTACAAGCGTAAAACAACTGGAGTCGCCTTATGGCCAGCATCGCCCTTCCCCTTGATAATTCCGATCCGCTGGACGGTTGGAGCCTGCCCGCCTGGACCTACGACGATCCCGACTTTGCCCGCGCTGAAGCCGAACGAGTCTTCGCGCCCAGTTGGCAGGTCGTATGCCATATCAGCGACATGCCCAAAGCCGGAGACTGGCACAGCCTGGAGTTTCTGAGTGAGAGCATCATCGTTGTGCGCGGCGATGATGGCACGGTGCGCGCCTTTACCAATGTCTGCCGCCACCGGGGATCGCGGATTTTGAACGGTGACAGCGGCTGCGCAAAGAAGCTGGTCTGCCCCTATCACGCCTGGACCTACGACCTCGACGGCCGCCTGACCGGCGTCCCCGACAGCGCCAGTTACGGCGGGTTCAACAAATCCGAACACGGTCTTTCGCCGGTATCGCTGGAAATCTGGCGCGGCTTTGTCTTTGTCCGGCTGGTCGATAGCGGCCCTTCGGTTGCCGAGATGATGGCCCCCTATGAAGCCATGGTCGCACCCTATCACTTCGAAGAATTGCAGGCACTGGGCCGCGTGACACTGCGCCCGCGCGAAGTGAACTGGAAGAATGTCGGCGACAATTATTCCGATGGCCTGCACATACCGGTCGCGCACCCCGGCCTGACCCGGCTGTTCGGCAAGAGTTACGGCGTGGAGGCGAGCGAGCATGTCGACCGGATGTGGGGCGATATGGTCGACCGGCCTTCCGCCAACTGGTCGGAAGCCATGTATCAACGCCTGTTGCCGCCAGTCCCCCATTTGCCCGAGGATCGCCAGCGCCACTGGCTCTATTTCAAGCTCTGGCCCAATGTCGCGTTCGACATTTATCCCGATCAGGTGGATTTCATGCAGTGGATACCCACTGGTCCCACCACCTGCCTGATCCGCGAGATCAGCTATGTTTTGCCGGATAGCAGGCGCGAAATGCGCGCCGCGCGCTATCTCAACTGGCGGATCAATCGTCAGGTCAATGCCGAAGACACTGCACTGATCACCCGGGTGCAACAGGGCATGGCCTCCCGCAGTTTTTCGATGGGGCCGTTATCGGACAAAGAAGTCTGCCTGCGCCATTTTTGTAGCCGTATTCGTGAATTAATACCACAGGCGCGGGAAGAGCAGCGACCCGTTGCCGGCTGGGCACAAGGAATAAACAAATGACCAAAAAATACGACGCGATCATCATTGGGGCCGGCCATAATGGCCTGGTCTGCGCCTTTTATTTGGCCCGCGCTGGATTGAAGGTTCGAATCGTCGAGCGCCGCAATGTCGTTGGCGGCGCAGCAGTGACCGAGGAATTTCATCCCGGTTTCCGCAATTCGGTGGCCAGTTATACCGTCAGCCTGTTGCAACCCAAGGTCATCAAGGACATGAAGCTCGCCGATCACGGTTACCGGGTGATCGAACGCCCGGTCAGCAACTTCCTACCGCAGGAGGATGGCGGTTATCTGCTGCTCGGCGGCGGGTTGGAGCGGACGCAAAAGGAATTTGCCAAGTTCAGCCAGCACGACGCCGATGTCCTGCCAGCCTATTATGAAGCGCTGGAAAATGTCGCCGAGGTGCTGCGCGATCTGGCGCTGCGCGTGCCGCCCAATGTTGGCGATGGTGTTCGCACCCTGATCGACGGGGCGCTTCAAGGCAAGCGTTTGGCGGGCCTCAGCCTGGAGCAGCAACGCGACGTGCTCGACCTGTTCACCAAATCGGCGCGCACGATGCTGGATGGCTGGTTCGAGAGCGAAGCGGTCAAGGCGGCGTTCGGTTTTGACGCGGTGGTTGGTAACTTCGCCAGCCCCGACACGCCGGGCAGCGCCTATGTCCTGCTGCACCATGTCTTTGGCGAGGTGAACGGCAAGAAAGGCGCATGGGGCCATAGCATCGGCGGTATGGGCAATATCACCCGGATCATGGCGCTGGTCTGCGAGCAGCTCGGCGTCGAAATCAGTCTGGAAAGCCCGGTGGCCAAAGTGCTGGTCGATGGCGACCGGGTAGCCGGAGTGCGCCTCGAATCGGGCGAAGAAATCGCCGCCAACAAAGTGATCGGCAATGTCGGACCCAAGCTGCTCTATCAAAAGATGATGGACAGCGCCGACCTGCCCACCGACTTCCTGCGCCGGATCAAAGCGTTCAAGGCGGGTTCGGGAACGTTCCGGATGAATGTCGCCCTATCCGAATTACCACGCTTCACTTGCTTGCCAGAGCCGGGCGAGCATTTGCAGTCGGGGATTATCTTGGCCCCAACACTCGATTATATGGACCGGGCGTTTATTGATGCGAAGCTGCACGGCTGGTCCAAGGCACCGATTGTCGAAATGCTGATCCCGTCGATCATCGACGATAGTTTGGCGCCGCCAGGACAGCATGTCGCCAGCCTGTTCTGCCAGCAATT
>JBGSLY010000205.1:0-1997 GCA_041740435.1 Parasphingorhabdus sp. | reverse complement strand
AGCACCTTTGTCGAGGGCGATGTTAACGGCGACGGGGTGGCTGATCTGGTGATCAAGCTGAGCGGCACCATCGCACTAACCTCCAACAGCTTCATCGGAGTCCGCGACCTGCAACCCAACACGCTGGCGGTGGATTTGCAGAAGATTGAGCCGGAGTGGTTGGCATGGTCGTCGATGGAACCCGGCTGGATGATGGCTTGAGGGTTGTTCATAAAAACATGTCCTAACATGAACGATACCTAACAAGTCAATTCAGCATCCGCTCAAAACGACTCGGCTATCTGTCTCCTTACTGGCTCGGAAATGGTTCCAAGACAGTCACAAGGAGAGTTCACATGACCACAGTCAAAACCCTTGTCGGAACCGCCGCTGCTGCCGCACTGGCGATTTCCGCAACGTCCGTGCAGGCCGCACCTGGGGCACGCGACAATGATCGCATCAGCGCAGGTGAAGTGATTGCCGGCGCCGTGGTGCTGGGCACCGTTGCCGCTGTGCTGGCGTCTTCGAGCAAGGACAAATATGATTATCGCGATGCTCGTTATGACCGCGATGGCCGTTATGATCGCTATCCGGTCAGCAACAATCGCCACTATGGCAACGGCGGATACGGCCACCCACGCTATGGCAACAATTATCGCTATGGCTATATCAACCTCAGCCCGCGCGAGGCGGTCGACAAATGCGTCCGCGCCGCACAAAACCGGGCTTCGCGCTGGGGACAGGCCCGGGTGGTGGATATCCGCGATGTCGATGACACCCGCTACGGCTATAAGGTGAAGGGCAAGATTACCGTCCGGACCTTTGGCTATCGCGGACCCTATTACGACGACGGACGTTTCACCTGCTACACCGATGGCCGCGGCGCACCGCAGATCGAATATAGCGGGCTTGGCAACTACCGCTGGTAGTGGCGACATGAAAACGGTTCAGCCTGGCGACAGGCTGAACCTTTTATCGTTGTTCATCTTTATGGCCCTGATTGGGGGCAAAAGGGGGTAAAATGCGTGTATTTCAAAAAGTTTCCGGCATTGCTGCGGTTTCAGCAATGATCTTTTCATCGTCGGCCATGGCCGCTCCGGTCAGTGCACCGGTGAGGCATGGTGCGTATGTGGACACCAGCGCCATCGCTTGGTCCGAGGCCAGTGACAGCGCAGAGGGCTGGCGCAGCTATCGCCCCTATCGCGGTTACCGTGGCTATCGGCACCGCGACCGGATTGACGGCGGCGATGTGTTGGCGGGTATCCTGATCATCGGCGGTATCGCCGCGATTGCCGGGGCGGCTTCGAAGAACGCACGCGACAGGCGCTACGATGATCGGCGCTACGATGACCGCAGCAACCCTAGCCGCTATCCTGATCAACGGCCCGATCAGCGTTACGAAGACCGGGACACGCGCTATGACAGCCGTTCCGACACCGATGCGCGCAATGATCCGGCAATGGGAAGCGCAGGTGTGGGTGCTGGCGCCGAGGGCAGCAGCGCGATGCAGGCCGCAATTGGTGCCTGCGCCGAGGCCGCTGAACGCCGTGCCGGAGCTAACGCCCGGGTGGAAACGATCGATACCGTAGCCCGCGACGGCAATGGCTGGCGCGTCGAAGGCAGCCTGTCCGGCGGAACGCAGCGGTTTTTCTCCTGCGGATCAACGGCAGGGCAGGCGGACTTTGTCCAGCTTGGCAACGAAAGTTTCGCCCGCCGGTTGTAGTTGGTTTTTCCAATTTGCGATAATTGTGTTCCCGCGCAGGCGGGAACCTCTCCATTACGGCCAATTGGGGCCGAGGTGGATAGATAGGTTCCCGCCTGCGCGGGAACACGAGTTAGGTTCCTGCCTGCGATATAAGACTGGAAATTTCCGCTTTTACACCGCAGTGCGGCCAAATTCCTGCCGCGTGACCGGATGCGAGGACGACAGCCCACCATCGACCACCAACGCCTGTCCGTTGACATAGGACGAGCGGTCGGAGGCAAGGAACAGAGCTGCTTCGGCTAGCTCCTCGGGC
>JBGSLY010000204.1:0-9561 GCA_041740435.1 Parasphingorhabdus sp. | reverse complement strand
TCCGGATCGCCGAGGAGGCGTTGCTTAACGTATCGTCGGGCGGCTATGTAGGCCCCAATGGAGCCATGACCCTAACCGCCAAGGGCGGCGACATCGCATTCATCAACGAAACCACTTACGCATCGCTCGACAAGACCGACATTGCCGACGCGAACTCGCCCAGCTTGGCCGATCAGATCATTGGCGGTGCGAACCAGTCGGTGACGTTTACACCTGTACGGCCCGGCGGGCAGAACGGGTTCAATATCAATGGGGTAAACTCCGCCCTTGTCCCTATTGAGCTACGGTCAACGGTCGAATTTTCCGCCTCTTCCTTGAAAGGTTTTGGCTTTGGCGGCGGCGGCACGTTTAGCTTGGTCGCTCCCGATATGTCGTTTGGCTCTAACCTAAGCGGTGCTGGCGGCCCCAACATCAGCCTCGATTTTCTCTCAAAAACCGGATTTGGCACGCTCGACCTCACTGTTTGGAACAGCCGGATATTCAACAATCTGTTTTCCAACGGCATCGAAGGCAATTCGGCATTTTTCAACACCAGACGGTTCGAGATCCAAAATGGAGAAACGTTCGACCTGACGCAAAGCGTATTGCCAAGCCTATTGTTAGCCGATCAGGTCAGGATACTATCGGGCCTAGCGACCGGTTCGGACATTAATTCCGTGCTGACACCGCTGGTTCCCGTTGCTGCTTGGGACCGGCAAGCGGCGCATTTGCGGATCGGGGGACTGGCTGAACTGGATGTATTGCAGGGCGGGACGGTTACCGGCGCGGCGCAAGCAACCATAACAACGCCGAAACTGCTCAATGCAGGTACGATCCGGATCGCGGGTGGAACGATAACCCAAAGAGCGGAATTGCCAGTTGCCCTCATCAACCGTGCCATTGGCGTGCAGTCCGAAGACGTTGGCGGTCTTGGCTTATCTGAAATATTGGGCGGCGAAGTCATCAACGGCCAGTATGATGAAGCCGCTCAAATAATCGGCACAGTAACCAGCTCCAATGGACAGAGTGTATCCTTTTCCAACGGCGACCTGTTCCGTACCGTTAATGCAGACCAGACCGTATATTTCGCTGGCCGGGTCGGAGCAAGCGATGGGATTGTTTTGACGGCGGGCAGCTTGACCGATTTATCGGGAGCCGCAATATTTAATCCGCGCACCGATTCATTCCGTGATGGAACTCCGTTGTTGCAAGGCCGGGTGATTGGTGGCGGTACGATTCAGACCGCTAGCGCTTTCGCCGACCCCAATGATCCCATCTTTACTGATCCGGTTTACGGAAATTTCCGCTATCTGCTACCTGACCGGATATCCGGTCCTTATGTTGCGCAAGTGGCTGCACGGCAGTTAGTGGCGCTCCCCGATGCAGTGATCAATCTAAACGGAGCCAGTGCCAATTTCGATCAATTAGGGGCGGGCATGGAATATGTCCGCCTTCCCGCTTGGTCAAACGCGGGCCGGATTACCGCACTCGGCGGCGGCAGCTTGGCCGGTGCATCGATAAGTGCCTTTGGCGGATCAGAATTCGCCGAAGGGGGCATATTGGAGTGGCTGGCCCCAACTTTGCGTCAGACGGGTGACGCAGTGCGGACCGATGGTGTTCTCTATGCCGATCAAATCATGGCCTCTGGATTTGATACAATGGTGGTTCGCGGCAGTTTGGTCGCGGACGGCATCGTCGATTTATCGCTAGACAAAGCATTTTTGTTGCGTTCCGCGCCATCGGCCATCCCCATTGCCAACAATGCTTCTCAGGCGGTTTTTGCCCAGGTCACTGCTGGATCAGACGTTACGATTTCCGCACCATATATTCGGTTATCCAGCAACACTCCATTCGGTTCGGACCAATTGGCCAGAACGGAAAATAATGCGGGTACTGGGCTTTTAACTTTTGCCGGGAAATCGATCGATCTAGTCGGCGGTCTGAGCTTCATCGTACCTGACGGTACGCAGACAGAAACAGGTGCGATTGGCGCTGTTAATTTTGAAGCGACCCATGATATTCGGCTGATTGGTGTCGGCAATCTCCCGACAGCAGCGGGCCAGTTGCCGGTTCCCGGCTTGTCAGGACAGGTAGTATCAACGGGCAATATCGGTTTTACTGCCGCACAAGTGTATACGACAACCGGGACCGGATCATTCCAGCAAAGGATTGAAGATCAGGCAGCGGGAAGAACGCCGACCAACTCGCCATTTGTCATTGCTTCCAGCAATCTGGGTGGGGTAGTGAGTTTCGATCGGTCTGCAAGTAGCCAGCCCATCACCACGCCGCTCTCAGCTGGCAGCCATTTGCGCATCTTGGCTGCAAATATCGTTCAAAATGGCGCGCTTAGTGCACCGCTTGGACTGATTGAATTTGGTGCGTCGCAACCAGTTTCGATATCGCTTGCCGGTATAGGGGTGTCGGCACCTGCGACCTCGGCAATTACCTTTGGGAGCGGCAGTGTAACCTCGGTTTCAGCGGCGGGCCAGACCATCCCCTACGGAACTTCGACCGATCTTACCGAGTATTTCTTTTCACCGGCAACAAACTCGGCGATTACCGTTGCTCCATCCGGAGAATTGAGTTTTACGGGCTCAGCCATTGAATTCATGGCTGATGCCACCGTTGACGGGCGCGGCGGCGGCAATTTGTTCAGTTTTGAATTTGTTTCCGGAACCGGCGGATCGCGCGATATTCTGGATCGTTTCAATCCCGACTCGGCCAGCGGCAACAATGGCTTGCAATTTGCCGACGGGCGTCAGGTGTTTGCAATCCTGCCAAAGGACCAAGCCTCGCTTATCGCCAGCTTTGATCCTATCTACTCCTCAGACTATTTGGGCGGCGGAGGCGTTGATCTTTATGGATTGAATGCCGGCCGTACCGTCATTCTGGATGCTGCACCCGGCATCGAGGCAGGCGAATATTTGCTTTTGCCCGCTCATTACGCCTTATTGCCCGGTGCGATGCGGGTTGTAGAGAATACCGACGCATTCGCTCCCTTTCCCGGCGGTTCATCGAAATTGCTGGATGGCTCGATATTGGTCGGCGGGGTATATGGCACCAAAGGGACTGGATTTGTTGAATCCACACGCCGGTCTTTTACCGTTCAGGACGAAGCCACTATCGCAAGTTTTTCGCGGATAGAGTCGCTTGATGCCAATGAAGTTGTTGGCGATCAAGCAACACAAAATGGCAATCCGGTGCCGCGCTTGTCGCTTGATGCCGCGCGGGTTGCTCTTAGCCCGATATTGTCGCTGAAAGTTGCAACGCCGTTCCTGACCGATTCTGCCGAAGGCGGGCGTGGTGCCGCTGTTGATATAACTGGTCCGACTTTGCGGCTGGTCAGCGATGCAACCGCGGCATTGGATGCTGCCAATCCTTCGGGTTCACTTTTGATCAGCGCGTCGACGCTGTCAAACCTCAACGCCAACAGCCTGTCGATCGGCGCGCGGCGTACCGATAATCTCGACGGCACAACTAATCTTGCCGTTTTCGCGCATGATTTGCTGGTTGATGGTGATTTTGCTCTCACCTTGCCGGAGATTATTTTGTCGGTCGCGGGAATCGACTCCACTTTGACCATTGCCGAAGGTGCACAATTAACCGCTACCGGCACGCTCGATGACCTGCGTACTACCGATTATGTTATCAATTCAGCGGTTCGGCCGCCGACGTCTTTTGTTGGCGATCCGTCGGGAGTCGGATCGGTAGTGCGCTTGTCCAGCGGAGCTGAGCGCGGCATCGTTCGCTTGGGAGATGCAGCCATTGCCAATACCGGCAGGTCGAGCCTGCTGACACTGGGCGGTGCCACTTTGACCGCGAACAGTCTGGCGCTGGAGACAAGCTTTTTGCTTTCTTTGGCCGACAATTTTAATTTCACCGCCGAAAATCTTCTGCTGAGCAGCGACAGCTTCCGCTTTGGAGCAGGTGCGATCAATACCAGTATTTTGACTCAAATTGGCGCGACGCGCAACGTAACCTTGCGGTCATCCGATTCGATTAGTTTTGAGGCGGGAGAATATAGCTTCCGTAATCTTACGATCAATGCACCGGGCCTCAGCCAGATGGTCAATGCTGTCACCGGCGCACAAGACCTTATCCTTGATGCCGACAGCGTTACTTTTACCAATAGCGGCGTACAGGGAGCAAATTGCAACGGGACCGGCGCCCTAAGCTGCGGAAGCAACCTGAGTGAATTTTTCGTCAATGCCGACGTAGTCATTTTCTCTTCGGGCGAATTCAGGACCTATGGCTTTGATGGCGGTGTGACAATTACCGCTACCAAAGGCATGTACGTCGATGGGGTGGGATCGCTGATTGTCGACAGCGCCGCCGACCCGCGCTTTACGGCTCTAACCTTAAACACTCCTTTTCTAGTTGACCGTGAAATGTCGATAGAGCCGGGCCAGCAGATTGCCAGGCCGAACTATCAATTCCAGACATCGGGTGATGTGGCGATCAACGGAAGTAACTCCGCCGACGTTGCCCCCACTGGTTCCGGGACACCCGGCGCTCGTATTGCTTTCGGATCGGCAGCAAATGCGGTGCGGTCATTTAGCATAACCGACGCGTTGTTGCGGGCCACCGCCGGTACACTCGACATACGCGCAGAAAGCAGCGTTGAGATTAACGGCACAGCTTCGCTGCAGACACCTGGCTATAGCAAAAAATTTGGAACCGAAGCTGAAGGCTATACGGTTTCGGCAGGCGGCGGCTCGATCAATTTGCACTCGATTGAAGGCGACATTGTTGTCAATGCACTGGCTTCCTTGGTCATTGATACCGGAGTTGGTAATGCCGGATCCCTGTCATTGCTGGCATCGCATGGCGGAATAGCCCTGAACGGCACCATTAACCGGGGCCTTTCGGCCACCGGTCGCCGCGATGCATCGTTCCAGTTGGTCGCTGGTCGATCAGGCTTTGATTTCTCGCGCTTTGTCGCAGAATATTCGAACCAATTCGGCGGCGATATTTCAATTTCGACCAATTTCGATGCAAGCTATGATGGCATTGGTGCTGGCGGACCCGCTGATTTGGTCCTCGGCGAAGGCCAGTTGGTCCGGGCGCGGAATGTCAGCCTGACATCCGGCAATGGAAGCGTGATCATTGACGGTAGTATCGATACTTCGGGGGTTGATGTCCGCACTTTGGCTTTGTCCAATCCTGCTTATCGTGCAGCCCGCATAAACGGCGGAAATGTCTCGCTATTTGGCAATGATGGCGTGGCACTGGGTGCCAATTCTATCATTTCCACCAAAACCTATGGCTATGGCGCCAAAGATCCCCGGACGGCATCTGCTGGAGATGTCATTCTGGGCATTGGTTCAGAAACCGCGACACTCGCTATCGCAACAGGCGCCGTCATCGACCTTAGCGTCGCCCGTGACGGTGATCGCTTCGTCGCCGGAACCGCCAAGGACGGCCAGACTGGTCTGGAATTTGCTACACAGACCTATATCGAAGGTGATCGCGGAGGAAAGCTGACCCTGCGAGCGCCGGTGATCGGAGCCAATGACAATCTGGTTGATATCGTCAACAATGGCTCCGTATTGGGCAATGGTGACCGGATTGTGGAAGGCTTCAAGCGTTACGATCTCGATCAGATCGCAGAAGGCGGGCTTTTTGCTGGCGTTTCGTTCGGTACACAGCCCGGCGCTATAATTCTTGATGCCAACGCCGGAGGCGCGCCGAATTTCCTGACCGACAAATTGACGCCAGGCACCCTGCCCTATTTTGTCCGCAATTTCGATATTGCACTGGCCAATGGTGGTTCGCTGGACGGGCATCGCTTGCGGCCCGGCCTAGAACTGGTCTCAACTGGCACGATTTCGCTGACCAGTAATCTCAATTTGGGCGCGGGAGAAATCACTGATTATGCCGGTGCGGTAGCGGCAGGTTATTTGCAGCTTTCTCCGCTAGGTGCCTATCAGTCCGGCCCATTGGCTGGGCAACCGCGTTATGAGGTGGTGATCGGCAAAGAGGGCGAACTGTTCAACAATTTTATCGATATGACCTATCGTGTCGGCGGCTCGGTCTCCGGTGAAGCACCAATCTTGACCTTTAGGGCGGGCGAAAATCTTAATATCAATCGCAGCATCACCGACGGATTTTTTGCATTCCACGACCGCACCGATCCCGACTATATGAGTTATCAGTTAGGCGGCGGAAACCGGACGCTCGCGAACGCGCTCTCGGTAACCTGCGGAACGCAAACGCAAGCCTGTGCAAATGTCTTGCTGTTCGATGACGGTTTGGACGCGACGCGGCTAAGCGGATTGTTGCAAGTCAGCCTGACAAATATACGGGCAGGATCGGACCTGGCGCGCTTCATCCAATCTCGCTATTCCGCTATGGCCAATTCGGTCGCTGCCTTGGGCAGCGGCCCGGACAATGCCGGTGATCCGATTGGTGTAGCAGAACTATTTCCGTTGTTGACCAACGGCGAACAAGTGGTGTCGAGCGACATTCGTTTGGTTGCTGGCGCCAGCGAATTCAGTCCCAATCCGTTGCAATTTGACTATTCGGGTCAAGGTTCTGTTAGCGTCAGCGGCGAAACCAGCTATCGGGTTGTCGGAACACCCGGTATCGCCCGTTTTGGCGGAACTGGATTGCAACTGCTCTATTCACCCGGTCGCGGGCAACCGGACAGTTTTGTTGATCCTTCTGCCTTCATCACCAGCGCATTTCCGCTCGATCAGGAAGATGCAACGAATTATGCAACTTTCCTATCGTTTGTCAGCGATTCAACACCCTTGACTGCAGAAGCCCAAGCGGCGGCGGTTGCCTATTTTGCCGGACGCACTTTTGTGAGTTCCGGGGGTCAGACAACGGGCGTTATCGCGCCGCTATCGCAGGTTATAGAGTTTCTTTCGGGCCAGTTTGGATCGGACTATACCGATTCCATTCAAAGCTTTTATAACGATACGGGCGTGCCCGGGTTTACCCAGCGTATCCTGTCGTACACGCAGAATATTGCGCGTTCTGGCACATTGGTTCGGACCGGCACCGGTGCTATCGAAATCGCAGCTGCGCAGGACGTTAATTTGGCCAATCGGACGAATGTCCTGACCTATCGCAACAACGATGGCCGCGATGGCACCAGTATCGCTTCTAACGCACAGGTGGGAGGAACAGCAGTCTATACGGCTGGCGCCAGAGCCAATCTTCTGGATCCTTTGGGAGCGATATCTTACGAGATTGATCGCCTGAATTATTTCCCTACACCAAAAGGCGTGCTGTCAACCCGGCCCACTATTGCCAATAACGGCGGAGATATTTCGGTTGTCGCTGGAGGATCGGTTCTGGGTCGGCGTGATGCGTGGAGCGAAGCGTTTTTAGGAATCGCGACCACAGGATTGTCAAATAATGCCTTACAAGTTCTGGGCGGTAATTTTGGATTGCTTGTCGATTTTCCAAGAATCGGCGGATTTGACCAGCGTTGGCGTGTTGGTCGGGTGGGATTGGATACCGAGATCGGCATCGTTCCGCAATTGTTTACCTTTGGTATTGGCGCGCTGTCGGGTGGAGATATCTCCATCAATGCCATAAACGGCATTAACGACGTGAATATTGTACTGGACAATAGCATATCAACAGGATTGCTCGATACCACACCCACGCTATTTCAATATGGCTCGGGGAACCTTTCGATCGGCACAGCCGGTAATTTCAATGGTGGTGCCATAGATGTTGCGTCCGGTGTGGCCGATGTAAAAATTGGTGGAAATATCGGCAGTGCTGGTACTATCGTCACCAACGGTCTGTCGCTTAATAGCAACACCAATTTGACAAGACTGCGTACCCATAATGCTGTTCTCAACATTTCTGCTGCAGGTAGTATAGAGATTGCAGGCATAGCTGCTTTGGGTGCAGTGCAAGCGGGTTCCGATGGAAGCACCCTATTGCGGGATAATGCCAACGGATTTTATAGTCCGATATCAAGTGTATCTCTGATTGCCAATGAAAGCGTTTTGATGACGCGCAATCGGACTGAGCTATTTTCTAATTTCAACTATGTTTCAGTCAATGGATCAAATTTCTCGACTTCCGGGTTAGTATTACCTTCCTCGCTAGAAATGATTTCCTTCACCAGCGACATTGGTTTCAAAAATGTTGATACTTTTCTGGCATTCCCGGTTGTGGCATATCTCTACCCCAGTGCCGTTGGCCAATTGAGCCTGTTATCGGCAGGCGATATTGGCAATTTCGCCCTCACCATGGGTGATGCCGACCCCACCGATATACCAGGCGCTTTTACCGGATCTAATGTGGTCTATAACAGCGGCGTGGTCACTGTGAACACAGGGCTGGGTTATTCCTTCCCCAGCCTCTTCCCCAACACATCGGACCAACGCCGCCGTTTGGCCCATAGCCAGAATTTTGCGACTCAGCGCGACTCCAACCCGGTCCGGATTTACAGCGATGGCTCCATCCAGAATGCCGTATTTGTTCTACCGAAGGTCGCCGAACTCAACGCCGGACTGGATATCAGTAACGTTTATTTTGAAGGCCAGAATATCCGAGCATCGGACTCAACTACGATCGTTGCCGGTCGAGACATTTTGGGCACAACCCAAACCGTCCCCAGCAATTTTAGCGTAATCGGTGGCCGGCCGTATGTCTCTAGCGGTACATTCCTGCTAGGCGGTCCCGGAGCGCTATTTGTGGAAGCCGGGCGTAATCTCGGACCATTCTTGACTTCCGCTGATGTCCGGATCGATTCGCCTAGCGGTTCTTCGATCTTGTCTTTTGGCGGTGGTATCCGGACGATAGGTAACGAGTCTAATCCTTGGCTGACCAGTGCCGGTGCGGACATCTATGCGGCCTTCGGTGTTGCCAATGGCACGGACTATACCGCGCTGCGCGAAACCTACGTCAATCCTGCGAATTCGGCGCAACTAGATGGTGACCTGTTTGTCGGTGTCGATGACGGTATTGGCAATCTTCGCCCGGACAGAAGCAAGCCGATCTATGCTCCGATTCTGGCGCGTTGGCTGCAGGATAATGAGCCCGAGCTTTTGGCCAGCGTTTTCGGCACGGTTCCGACCACTGCGGCGGATTTTAATGCTATATCTTATGAGCGATATAGCGCGCTTTATGAGGCATTTGTCACTTTGGGGGATCGCCGCCAACGGCAGTTCCTGCTCGACAAGGTGTATTTCGGTGAGCTCTCCGCGCCGGCAGACCCTAATGGCCCGTCGTTCAATCAGTTCATCCGGTCCTATCGCGCGATACAGACACTTTTCCCGGCTGAATTGGGCTATACCGACAATCTGGCGACTTACACGACCGATCCGTCCACCATCAATGCGGACCATCCTTTGGGTGTGCCCGTTAAAAATATCGTCGACGGGCAGCCGGAGGCAGCAGTGCAGGTTCGGACGGGCAATGTCGATCTGCGGCTTTCCACAATCCAATCAGCGCGCGGCGGAGACGTATCGATTATAGGTCCAGGCGGCGATTTTATCGCCGGATCCGTAGTGCGTACCTCAGCACAAATTTCGCGTCGGGCGACAGGTTTCGGACGACTTTTGGAAAACGGCCGCTTTATCAATGCCGGAGCGTCGCAGATTCAGCAGATTC
>JBGSLY010000203.1:0-2556 GCA_041740435.1 Parasphingorhabdus sp. | reverse complement strand
CGCCGACATCGCAAAGGTGCCGGGGCCGCGCAGCACCCGCGTCCCGGATTTGTCGAGCACCGTCAAAACATCTTGAGCTTTCAGCGTGACCCGCTCGCTGCTCTCCAGCTTTTTGCCTGCCGGATAATTGGCTGCTGAGGGACCAGTAGACCGGACGACCAGACTCTGCGCCGACACACTTGAGGTGGCCCCGACCGCCAGACATGTGGCCAGCGCCAATTTCCCCAGTGCAATCTTACCAAGCGCGATCTTACCAATGGTGATATTATCCCAACGCATAACTCTCTCCTTTACCTGTGTGTTTCAGCCGTTCGAGAAGATTGGCTAGGCCCATGTCCTCCCGGTACCGCCCGATCATTTCGGACAGCTTCTGAACAGCCGATTTATCGCCATTGCTATGGGCCGCTATGATTTCGCTCACCGCTTGCCTTGTTTCCACGTCCCAGTCGGGAACCGGTTCAAAGATTTCCACGGGGGTTGATCGTCCGCGCAGGGTGATCGTCCCCATCGGACGGAACCAGTCGAGGCCGCTGCGCTCCATCGCCTCGCGGCTGACCAGAACTTTGGTGCCCAAAGGCTTGTTCGCCGCCTCCAGACGCGCGGCGGTGTTCATTCCGTCACCCAGTGCGGTATATTGAATGCGGCCCTCTCCGCCGAAATTGCCTACAATCGCCTCGCCATAATGCACTCCGACGCGGGTACGGCCAATCGGCGGCACACCGGCAGGGACGGCTTTGCGAAAATCCTCTCCCGCCTGATAAAGCGCATAGGCGGCGCGGACCGCGCGTTCACCATCGTCGGGATAGGCTATCGGTGCCCCCCAAAAGGCGACCAGCGCATCGCCGACAAATTTGTCGATGGTGCCGCCATATTCCAACGCGACATCGCTCAACCGGTCGAGATAGTCGTTGAGCAAGGTGGCGACCATTTCCGGTTCGATGGCATGGCTGAGCTTGGTAAAGCCCTCCAAATCGGTGAACACCGCAAAAATTTTGCGTTTTTCACCGTGTAGCGCCAGCTTATCGGGGTCCTTCAGGATTTCCTGAGCAATTGATTTGGGTAGATATTTGCCAAGCGCGCTTTGCGCAAAGGCGCGCTGTTTCGAACCCACTGTCCGCGCCGCAGAGCCCACAGAGGCATAAGCGAGCAGCCAGCCCAGTCCCCAACCAAAACCGGGCAGTTCATAGGTTTCCACGCCGATTTTTTGCAGGACAAAGGGTAGTACCAGAAAGAACAAGAGCTGACTCGCCAATATCCCGGCCACAATATAGGATCGGCCAATTATAAGTGCAGACAGGGCCCCCGCCACCATCGCCAACACCGCCGCCACCCAAAGCGCCCAAGTCGGGATAGGTTGCGGTTTAGCGCCATCTAGCAGCTGCGCCAGCATATGTGCATGCACCTCCAGCCCGATCATCTTGCGGTCATCACCTGATGTGCCTTCAATGTTTCCGACGGGGGTTTCAAACCGGTCCCGGTCGATAAAGTTGCCGCCGATCAGGACATATTTGTCTTTTAGGAAACTGGCCAAAGCCGGGCCCATTTCCGGATCGGCGAAATTTTCTATCGGGAATTTATCAAACACCGGCACATCGTGGCTGACAGGAACGGCATAGCGGATCGACCCGCCGAAATTAGCAAAATCTCCCGGCTGGCCAGTCAAGGCAAAGGCGAAGAAGGGCGGCTCTTTCGGCGATAATCTGGTCCAGCGCCGCGCGACATCATCGCTGTCCGGGGTAACCTGAATCGACGTTGGCCGAACTTTGTCATTGGCAATCGAACGGAAAAAACCATCGAGATATTGGCCTTGCTCAAAGGTGATTTCCGGATTAGTTTTGGGGTTGGCATAGGCAAGGAAAGTCGGCGTTTTCATCGATTCCAGCGCGGTCAGTATCGCCGGATCATCATCCTGCGGCATGTCGAAAAAAATATCTATCCCCACCGCTTTGGGACCAGCGGCATCGATAATGGGCAGGGCCTGGGCCAAAATTGTACGGTCCACCGGGGAGCGTTGTCCGGTCAGGCGCAAGGTTTCCTCGTTAAAGGTAATCATGGCGATCCGACTTTCTTTTTCCACCGCGGTCGCAAACACCGCCGCGCGCAAGTCATAAAGCGCGTGCTCTGCATCCTGGATCAGCGGGGTTTGCCAGCTTAACCGGGCGATTAGCACCGCCAGCAGCATGAAGATGACCGTGGCCGTCAAACGCGGCGCGCCCAATTGCCGGACGGTCATCAACAGGTTCTTTTGCGCGTCCTTTGCCTCTCGCACCAATTCCGATTGGCGGTCCACAGCTTCGGAGGAGGTGCCTGAATATGGCATTGTTACTCGCCCGTTCCTCCCGCTGCCGATACTGTAGAGGACAGAAACGGCCTTGCCGCGTCGCCGACAATCGCAAAACCTGCCCAATAATAGGGGTGCGATGTCGCCGGATCGTCCATCAAAATATCCTGAGACTCGCGCAGTGCCTTGCCAACCGATTGGCCCTTGCCCAGCGTGAACAGTCCGCCGATCAGCCGCTCGGTCGCCTGAAAATCATCCGGTGCCGGCCAATGCGA
>JBGSLY010000202.1:0-3706 GCA_041740435.1 Parasphingorhabdus sp. | reverse complement strand
CACCAGAGGCATTTTGGCCCTCTGCCGGGTCATCGTGATGCTGCTAAGTCATTGATTTATTGGTCGGGACGACAGGATTCGAACCTGCGACCCCCACACCCCCAGTGTGATGCGCTACCAGGCTGCGCTACGTCCCGACCGAGCTTGGGCCTATATGAAGCGGACTGGCGAAAGGCAAGGGCTTTGCGGTAAATCTGTGTCCCTTGTTCAAATTCGGCATTTGCCTTGATTTCCCGCTGTCAGCGCCCATCTGCGGTTTGCTTAACCGTTGCGTTACCCCTTGGTGCGTGATAGGCGCGCGCATCTTGGCCGATTGACCGCCGCAAGTTACCAAATTTGGCGCGGGGCCTTTGTTTTTGAGTTTTGGGAGAGTGGATAGTGACCATCTTGTCCGTCATGGCCGCTGGCACGAACAGCAGCGCCGGATTTTTCGTTTCGATCATGCCCTTGTTGCTGATTTTTGCGGTGTTCTATTTTCTGCTGATCCGTCCGCAGCAAAAGCGGATGAAAGCGCATCAGGCGAAGATTGCGGCGGTGCAAAAGAATGACGAGGTGATCACCGGCGGCGGACTGGTTGGCAAGGCGGTCAAGGTTGACGACCAATATGTTGAGGTCGAACTGGCCGCGGGGATGCGGGTGAAAGCGGTCAAATCCACGCTGACCGACGTCATTCCGCGCGGCACCGCGAAACCGGCCAATGATTGATGGTAATTTTATGGCGCGCACCTTGCGCGCCATTGCGATCCCAGTGAAAGCGTAATCATGTTAGACTTTCCGCGTTGGAAAACCCTGTCGATTTCCTTGCTGCTAGCGGTGGGTGTCTTGTTGGCTTTGCCGAGCATGCTGGGCAGCTTTGGCACCAAATACTGGCCGGAATTTCTGCCAGATGCCAAAATCAATCTCGGACTCGATCTGGCGGGCGGCAGCCATATCCTGTTGGAGGCCGATAGCAGTCAGGTCGCGCGGGAACGTCTGCAAAACATGGAGGAATCGGTCCGTGCAGCGCTGCGCCGCAACGAGCCCCGAATTGCCATTGGAGAGATTTCGCGCAGTGGCGGGCAATTGAGCTTCATGGTGCGGGATTCACAGCAGGTCGACGCGGCGCGGGAAGCGATTTTGCCGCTCACCAACGGCGCTGGCCTGACCGGACAGCGTGATTGGGATATTTCGGTGATCGATGATACGCGCTTTGTTTTGACCCCCACCGACGCGGGCATAAGCAACGCCGTTGATACGGCGATGGACACTGCGACCGATGTTATCCGCCGCCGGATTGACGAAATGGGGACGCGCGAACCCACAATCATCCGGCAAGGAGACAATCGGATTGTGGTGCAGGTGCCGGGCCTTGATGATCCCAAAGCTTTGAAGGAGTTGTTGGGAAAGACCGCCAAGCTGGAGTTCAAACTGGTTGATTTTGAAGCCGATCCCAATGCGGTGCTGGAAGGACGAGCGCCGGTGGGTAGCCAGATTCTGCCCTATCCGGATAACCCGTCCGGTGTACCAAACATCGCCGTCAAGCGCTTGGGCGGAATCGGCGGCGACAAGCTGACCGATGCCAGCCAGGGCTTTGACCCGCAGACCAACGCCGCCGTGGTCAACATAACCTTTAATACGGAGGGCGGTCTGCGGTTTGCCAAATTGACCGAACAGAACGTCAACCGACCGTTTGCGATTATCCTTGATGGGGTGGTATTGTCCGCACCCAATATCGATGAACCAATCCGGGGCGGTTCAGCGCAAATTTCGGGCAATTTCACGGTGGAAAGCGCCAATCAATTGGCGATTGCGCTGCGCTCCGGTTCGCTCCCCGTAGACCTGAAGGTCGTGGAAGAACGCACGGTGGGTCCTGATCTGGGGGCCGACTCGATCCGTAAAGGCTTTATTGCTGCCGTAGTCGGGACAGTGGCGGTTTTGACCTTCATGATGTTGACCTATGGCCGCTTTGGTGTGTACGCCAATATCGCGCTGGTGCTGAATATCTTCCTGATTTTTGGTGTGATGGCGCTCCTTAATGCCACGCTGACCTTGCCGGGGATTGCAGGATTTGTGCTTACAATCGGCGCTGCGGTCGATGCGAACGTGCTGATCAATGAACGCATTCGTGAAGAGCGCAAGCGGGGGCGCAGGGTTTTTCAGGCGATTGAGGTCGGTTATAAAGAAGCCTCGCGCGCGATTTTTGACGCCAACATCACCAACGTCATCGCTGGTTTGCTGCTTTTCATATTCGGATCCGGACCCATTCGCGGCTTTGCCATCGTTTTGATTATCGGCATCATAACCTCGGTCTTTACCGCTGTGGTGGTCACGCGGATGATGGCGGCCAATTGGCTGCGCGCCAAACGTCCGCAAGAGCTGAACATTTAGGAACTGCCCATGCGCCTGATTAAACTAGTCCCCGACGATACCAACATTGGGTTCCTGAAATGGCGCAACATCGCCATGATCATCTCCATCGTGATGATCGTCGGTTCGATAGCGCTGACCCTGACTCGCGGTCTCAATTTTGGCGTCGATTTTGTCGGCGGACAGATGATCCGCGTGACCTTCACCGAGGTGGCCGAAGCACCGGTTGAAAAGCTACGCGAGGATATTGCGGCGCTCAATTTGGGCGATGCGACGATCCAGCGTTTTGGCCAGCCCAATGAAGTCTCGATCCGGATGCGGCTGCAAGAAAAGCCGGGCGACGCACTGGGCGGCGCAGAAGAGGGGACGCGGCAGATCGTGTCGATGATCGAGAAAACCTATCCCAACGCCCGGGTCGACGGTGTGGATGCGGTATCGGGGAAGGTTTCCGAAGAATTGCTGTCCAAGGGGATGTACTCGCTAATCTTCGCGATGTTGGCGATCTCCATCTATATCTGGATACGGTTTGAGTGGCAATTTGGGGCAGGGGCGTTGTTCGCCCTGTTCCATGACGTTGCGCTGACCTTTGGCTTTTTTGCGCTGACGCAGATGGAGTTCAATCTCAATATCGTCGCCGCACTGCTGACCATTATTGGATATTCGCTCAACGATACGATTGTCGTCTATGACCGCATACGCGAAAATCTGAAAAAATATCGCAAGATGGATATCGTGGCGCTGCTCGATTTGTCGGTCAATGAAACCTTGGCCCGCACGGTGATGACC
This sequence comes from Parasphingorhabdus sp., assembly GCA_041740435.1. Lineage (GTDB taxonomy): Bacteria > Pseudomonadota > Alphaproteobacteria > Sphingomonadales > Sphingomonadaceae > Parasphingorhabdus. The sequence goes on along the minus strand of JBGSLY010000202.1, from coordinate 574 downwards.
AGCTTGACGATGCTGATCGCGCTGGTTGCCTTGCTGATTTTGGGTCCGGAAGTCATTTTCGGCTTTACCGCCGCGATGACATTGGGGATTTTTGTCGGTACCTATAGCTCGGTCTATATGGCCGCACCGATATTGGTCTGGCTGAAGGTCGGGCCGGACAGTTTTGTTCCCGCAACCACCGCCAATGATCAGGCCGAGCGCATGAGCAACACGCCGGAGCGTATCGAGGGTTAAGGGCCAATGTTTGAGCTTCGCCCTGAAACGTCGGCATCGGGGCCGGTCATCACTGGCTTTACACCGCAAGGTTTCAAAATCGGCGCGCAGCGTTTTGACAGCGGAATTTTGCTGACTCCGGATACCGCACAACCTTGGGATGTGCGCGATTGGAATGGTTTTGCTGTTGAGCGGCTTCTCGGCGAATTGGCCATGGAACGGCCACCAGAGTTTTTGTTGCTAGGGAGCGGTCCGACCCTCATCCATCCCCCGGCACCGCTCCGCAACCGCGCACAAGCGATGGGTCTTGGCTTGGAAATCATGGACAGCCGCGCCGCCGCCCGCACCTGGGGCATGTTGC
>JBGSLY010000201.1:0-2542 GCA_041740435.1 Parasphingorhabdus sp. | reverse complement strand
CTGCATTATTCGCGGCGCTTTGGTTACGATAGCAACCGGCCTATTTGACCGCGCAGATTACACCCGAAGAGGTGACGACGCCCAGAATCTCCGGATCCTGTAACGCCTTGGTTTGTTTGACAAATTCGTTGAAGCTAATGTCACCGGGATTACGCTTATTAAGCTTGCCAAGCCGCCCCAGCTTTTGCAGCTGCCCCAGCGACAACCGGTCGACCATCCGCCCCGCCATACAGCTTGCAATAGGTTGCGACAGCCCCGCGCTCATCAACCCGCTGCGCACCCGCGATTCCGGCGTTGCGCAGGCGGTAAGGGTGAGCGGCACCAGCAACCAGAGGCCGCGATTCATCGTGCCTCCGCCCGCTCGATAGCCTCCAGCACCACACGGCGGGCTTCGTCGGCGTCGCCCCATTTGCCGACCCGGACCCATTTTTCCGGCTCCAGGTCTTTGTAATGGGTGAAGAAATGCTCGATCTGCTGCATCACAATTTCGGGCAGGTCATTGCCTTCGCCGACCTTGCGATAATAGGGAAAGGTCGCGTCGATGGGCACACAGAGCAGCTTTTCGTCACCACCATGCTCATCCTCCAGATTGAGCACCGCAATCGGCCGCACGCGGACCACACAGCCGGGCATGAACGGCGACCTTGCGACGACCAGCGCATCCAGCGGATCACCATCGGGTGACAGGGTGTGCGGGATAAAGCCATAGTTCGCTGGATAGCGCATCGGCGTATGCAGAATCCGGTCCACGAACAACGCGCCTGACGCCTTGTCGAATTCGTATTTCACCGGCTCGCCGCCAACCGGCACTTCGATAATGACGTTCAGGTTTTCCGGCGGGTTAACGCCGGTCGGGATTTTGGTAATGTCCATGGGGGTGGGCTTCCTGTTATGTGGCCGTTTATTGGGGTTGCTTATTTTACCTGCGGCTTCAGCAGGATATCAATCCCGCCTTCGCCTTCAGCGATTTTTTCGAGCCGTGGATAGCGCAGTCCGCCCGAATAATCGAGTTTGAAACTTTCGTATTTTTCGTCCGTTTTGGCGAAAATTTCGATGGGTGTGGCCAGATCCTTATTGTCGCGAATCGCCTGGCTTAAAATCTCGACGGTAAAGGCTTTGCCATTGACCGCCGAAATGGTGATGCCGGTTTTCAGGCCCGCCCGGAAGGCCGGACTGTCCCATTCGACCTCGTTGATCTTACCACCTTTGTCGACCGACAGGCCAATCGAATAGCTGAAATCGGTTTGCTTGCGCCTTTGGCTGTCGGACAAAATATACCGGCTTGGCCTCTCGCTCCATGTCAGGCGGTATCCGCCTAGCTCCAGTCCTGCCTTGGGCGCTTCGTTTGACACCTGCATCACCCGCTGGTCAAACAGACCGGTCCAATCATAGGGGGCAAGGCGGTTGAGCGCAGCGATCACGTCGTCAAGGTCATAGGTCACAACGCCCCAATCGCCGTTCTTGCCCTTGAAAAACGCGCGTGCGAAATCGTCGAGCGACTTTTTGCCCGTTGTTTCGCGCCGCAAAATTCCGTCGACCTCCAGCCAGATCAGCAGCCCTTCGTTGTAATAATCCTCCGACCGCTGCCATCCGGTCCATGGCTTGGGCCGCCGTGCGGCGATAATCGGGTCCAGCGTGGTGTCGATCAACGGCCGCCACATCCGCCCCTTGCGCAGGTCCATATCGGCGGCGATAGCGGCCAGAGCATCGAGCGTGTCTTCTTTGGAAAACAGACCCGAACGCGCGCCCAGCACATAACCCCAGAACTGCGTTTGGCCTTCGTAAATCCAAAGCAGTGAGGGACGAACGGGCGTCCGGAAATCCGGCGTCCACATATCGGCGGGTCGCCGGTATTTGCCGTTCCAGGCATGAACCACTTCATGCGGCAACAGGTTGCGGCGGCCCGGCCCCGATTCCCAATCGGTGAAATATTCGCGGTTGACCCCGTTTTCCGACGACCGGTGATGCTCGATGCCAATGCCGCCCATATCCTCTGTCAGCGCCAGCAGAAATTCATAGCGGTCATAGGGGGTAGAGCCGAACAGCGCCTCCGCCTCGCGCACCAGCTTGGCATGCGGCGCGATTTGCGCCGATGTGGGTTTGAGATATTCAGGCGCGTCAGCAACGATGTTGAGGCCGACCTTGCCGGTCAGTTGGTTGCGCAGGAAATAACGGCCAGCGAACACCGGACTGTCGACCAGCGTATCGTAATCGGTCGCCTCATAGACCCATTGGTTGCCCTCGCGCTTGGTCACCTTCAGCGCTGAGGCCGCTTGCCAACCATCGGGATAAATGGCGCGCGCCTCCACCGCGATCTGCCGCGCATAATGGCCCGCCGGATAGAGCGACACCGCGTGCCAGCGCAGGTTGAGCATATTGGGGGCCATCACCACCCGTCCCTGCATCGGCGAAGTGGCGGAGACAAATTCGAAATTCGCGGTGATTTCGTTGACACCCTTGGGCACTTCGACATGAAAGGCATAAACGTCCATATCGTCACGTTGCCAGCGCAGCGGGTTGCCAGCCGCCGTAAAACTGAGCC
>JBGSLY010000200.1:0-4091 GCA_041740435.1 Parasphingorhabdus sp. | reverse complement strand
ACATCGGGGGCGTTTTCCAGATCGCCAACCGTTTCAAACAGCGGCACCGCCATCACCGCGCATTGCGGACCGTCGCCAACCCGGTACAGCCCCGCCTCCATCAACAGCACATAGACTTCCAATATGTCGGAGCAATCCTCCGACTGGCTGATGTTATAGTTGCGGATCACTTCGGGGCCGAAATTCTGATGCGCGGCGGCGGCGGCGCGCAAGATAGCAAGCTCTTTCGCGGTTTCTTCGCTGTAATCGAGCCAAGGGCTAAACAGTGGCCGGTTGTTCGCGAGTTCAGCGCGCAGTACCGCAACGCGGTCGGCTTCGTCGAGGGCCAGATAGTCCGGCTCCACACCGGCGCTGGCCAGCAATTCCGCAACAACACGTTCGTGCACCTGACTGTTCTGACGCAGGTCCAGCGCGGCCAGATGAAAGCCGAACAGCTCGACCGAGCGGATCAACCGACCCAACGCTCCCGATCCTGCAAACACCCCGTTTCCATGCGCGGCCAGCCCGTGCGCCAAAGCGGCCAGGTCCTGCCGCAACTCCGCCGGATTGGTATAGGGCACCGCCGTCACCGACGCCGGATTGGCGGGCGCTGTGCCGGTCAGCTTGACATGAGTCGCACATAGCCGCGCATAAATTCCGCTCAGCGCACGCCGATAGGGCTCATCGGCTCGGCTTGGCGCATCATCGCCGCTGATCGCCGCCAGCGCAATGACCTCCGGAGAAATATCGGCAAGCTCGCTGGAGATCGAAAGTTCTGCACCCAACGCATGCACTTCTTTGAGATAATAGCCCAGCACCACCGTCGCGGCAGAGCGCAGCGCAGTGTTCAGCGCATCAGCGTCAACATAGGGATTGCCATCGCGATCACCGCCGATCCAGCTGCCAACTTTGAGGAACCCCGGCAGACGGCTGCCCAAAAGCTGCTCCCATTTGGTATAGAGGCGCGGCAAAAGCGGCAAAAACACGTCGCGCATATAGGACAGGGCCATGTTGACCTCGTCGACGACATAGAGCCGGTCGCGTCGCAGCGGACGGGTCTGCCACAGCAGCGCAATCTGACGCAGGATCGCATCATCGATCAAATCGCCTTCATCAGTAACCGCTGCCCCGGTATCACGCAGCGCCATCAGTTCGGCGACCCGGTTTTTGTGGTCGAGCATCGATTTGCGGCGAACCTCGGTCGGATGCGCGGTCAACACCGGGGAAATCAGCGCGTGTTCGAGTAGTTCCAGAATCGCCGACGTATCGCTGCCGCGCTGCTGAAGCCGCTCGATCGCTTCTGCCACGCTCGCGCCCTCTTCGCTAATCACGCCCTGCCGGTCCTCGGCCAGATTGGCGAGCAGCGAGAACAGCATGAAGCCGCGCACGAAGTCGAGTGTCTCATCCAGACTGAGCGCATCCAGCCCCGGATCAATCGCATCGGCATCGGCCAGCCCCTTGTGCCGGTCGACGCTGGTGGAGCGGATATATTCGGTGCGGCGGAACAAAGCATCGCCGCCATAAATCCGGATCACATCGCCCAACAGCCTGCCCAGATAGCGGATGTCGGGGTTCTGGCGGACGGTGAGCGGGGCGAAGGTCATGCCTCCATGCTGCGCTACCGCGCCAATCCGGTCAATCCTGAATAGCATTGCACGTTGCCTCCACTGTTCATGGCAAACAGCGCATTAACGATATTCTAGAATTTAGGCGTCAAAAGGTCCGAATCCAGATCAGCAGGGTTTAACGCATGCGCCATCCAAAATTTCGCCAACTTGTCCTAGTGATGATTTCCGGGACCTGTTGTCCGGGCGTCCTTTTCGCGCAAGCATCGGGATCTCTGGCATCGGAATCCTTGGAAGATCGCGTCGCGCGGCTGGAAATGCAGAATGCCCAGTTGATCGAGATCTTACAGCAACAGGCGGCCAGCAGCTTTGCCCCACCGCAGACGACCTATCCGACTTCCCCCTATGTTGCGCCCGCTTATGCGCCAGCAGCAGTTCCGCCGCCTCCGCCCCCGCCGCCACCCGTCGATACCGGCCGCCATCAACAACGCCGCAGCGGTGGTCTGGTGGGTATCAATCCTGAATATGGCTATAAGGTCCTCGACCATGCCGAAGGCGTGAATTCCAAACCGCTGCTCATACTCGAAACCGCACAATTGGGCGGCTTGGACGATACATTGACCATCAGCGGCGGGGTGACCGTGCTGGCCAATTATCAAACCAGCAATCGCAATTCCAAATTCGCCTGGTTGATGCGCCACCCCACGTCGCGCAACCAGATTGGCAAAAAGGCGTCGGAGATTGTTGCCCATTCGGCGCAACTGGCGGTCACCGCCCGCTTGTCCCAAGATTTCACCGCTTATGCCGAGCTATTGTACAATCCCGAACAGAGCTTTGGTGCGGGGACCATCACCGATATCAACCGCAATCAAATCGAAATGCGCAAGGCATTTATCATGTGGGGTAATCTCGACAAGCGGCCGGTTTACGCGGTTGCGGGCAAAATCGATGTCCCGTTTGGATTGCAGGATACCGTCAGCCCCTTCACCAATTCGACCAGTTGGCATGCCTTTGCACCGCTGGCCTATGGCGGATATGTGGGATATTATGATCACGGGTTCCATTTGCGGGCCACCGCGATTCAGGGCGGTGCACAATTTCGGGCCGCCAATACCGTGGTCGCGGGCACATCTGTGCCGTCAAAGCTGAACAATTTCGCGTTTGACGGAAACTATACCGTTCGGCTCGCGGACAATTTTAATGTGATGGCGGGGGGAAGCTACATTCATGGCAGCACCTATTGCCAAGGTTATCCGGTGTTCCACTTCAACCCCTGCACCGAAAATGTCCCCGCTTGGGCCGCCTATGGCACCATCAAATTCGGCGGCCTGAAGCTGCTGGGTGAATATGCGGAAACCACCAAAACTATGGATGGGACGGCGGTTCCCGACCCGGCCAATCCACTCAGCCAATTTGCCAAGACCAAGGTCACCGCCCTGACGGTGGGTGGCCGCTACAGCATTCCTTATTCCGCCCTGCCAGTAGATATTTCAGTGGAGTTTTCCAACTTCACCGCCGGTGATGACGGCGCGCCATGGGAAAGACAGAATCAATGGGTGGCGGGTCTGTCCCATTATATTGTGCCGAACGTCAATATTTTCTGGGAATACGTCCGCACGGCGGGCTGGGTTCCGCTGAATTTTATGAGCGGCGGCAATTTCCCGGACGGATCGACATGGTCGGACCGCGACGCGCGCGGCAATATTTTTGCAGTCGGTATCCAGGCCGCGTTTTAGCGCAAAGTTTGCATTGGATTTGTAACATTTCCTGACGTAGCTTCCTTATTTGGGGGCAATCGGGGGACTGCACTATGACGGAACGCAACACCAACGACCTGTTTGAACTGGGCTATGCAGTGGTCAGCCCGGGCGAAGCACGCAAAACCCATATCCCCATTTCCACCCTGTCCGCCGGGATGGAGGCTAATCTGGCGGTCAAGGTGTTTCATGGGGCGCACAACGGACCAACGATATTCGTCAGCGCGGCGATCCATGGCGATGAGATTATCGGCACCGAAGTCATCCGGCGGCTGATGAAGCGCATCGATCCCAAGACATTGTCGGGCACAGTGTTATTCGTCCCCGTGGTCAATATGTTCGGCTTTGTTACCCACAGCCGCTACCTGCCCGACCGGCGCGATCTCAACCGGTCCTTTCCCGGCGCAGAGCGCGGATCGCTAGCGTCGCAGCTCGCCTATATTTTCTCCAGCGAGATTATCGGCCATTGCTCTTTGGGCATCGATATCCATTCCGCCGCCGTCCACCGCTATAACCTGCCGCAAATCCGGATCGCCGACGGGGTACCGCATCTGAAGGAATTGGCACTGGAATTTGGCGCTCCGGCGGTGATCGAGGCAGAACTACGCCCCGGATCGCTGCGCGCCATCGCGCGGGAGGCGGGGGCGGATATGCTGCTCTTGGAGGCGGGGGAGGCGCTGCGCTTCGACGAATTTTCCGCCCGCACCGGGGTACAGGGCATTTTGCGGGTTATGCACAAGCTGGGCATGATCGCCGACCATGACATGGGCCCGCCGCCGGCCCTGCCCGC
>JBGSLY010000199.1:0-2081 GCA_041740435.1 Parasphingorhabdus sp. | reverse complement strand
ATTTTTCGCGGCGAAAGCTAACCGCGCCGGGGCCGCCAGCGCCGGACCGCAAATAAATTTTCGCCTGATCAAGAAAGTGCATGACCGCGCCCATAGGGACAAAGCGCGCAATTGGCTAGAGATTGTTCCTGAAGGCGGGGTCGGGGCGGACCGAAACAACCGGCGAGCCCTTGATCCGCCTATGTGTCAGAATCTTCCACAACGTAATCAATACTGAATGGCTTGTTGGTGATAAAGAGCGCCACCATATCTTCATCGGGCGATGCGCCATGTTGCATCGGTTCGCCCTCTGGGAACCAGACAAAAGTGCCCGGCCCGAATTCACCGCGGTGCGTGACGAGCTTGCCCTCAAGGACATACATCCCATGCCCGCACGGATGCGTGTGGTGCGGGTTGGTAAACCCGGCTGGATAGCGCAACATCGCCACGCCCATACCGGTGTCTGGTTCATCGAGCAGGGGCTTAACATAAAATGGCCGTCCGATCTGCTCGATAAGAGTTTCATACCATGCCATGTCAGACGGATTCACCACTTCAATTTTGCCAGTAATCATCGCGGCTCCCTTAATCGTGTGAAACGCAGCACGTGCCGTCGATTCGGCCCAAAGGATGGCTGCAAGTGACGAAAGAAGCAAGCAGGCCATATCCGCCGGTCGATTGCGATGGACTCGACCGACCTGCTGTTTTAGCCTTTCCTTCCAACCAAATGATGGGGAAACTAGCTTCATGCCAAGCCACATTGATCGGATTTTGCGGTGACCGCAGCACCGAGGCTGATCCGACCGGCCACCCGCTATGTGCGCAATCGGGCGTTCGACAGCGCCTTTTGGGACGTATTCCCGGTTAGAGCTGACGATATCATCATTTCAACTTACCCGAAGTGCGGGACCACTTGGACGCAGCGGATAGTGGGCATGATGGTTTTCGGCAATGCAGCGCCCTTTCCTGTACAGGAAAGTTCGCCCTGGCCCGACTTTCGGATGCCGCCACCCGGAGCGATGCAAGAGCTGGCAGCGCACCAGACGCACCGCCGCTTTCTCAAATCGCATCTGCCGTTTGATGCGTTGCCGCATTACGAAGGTGTAAAGTACATCCACGTCGCACGAGATGGGCGCGATGCGGCTATGAGCTTCTTCAACCACAAGTCAAATTACACGCCTGAGTCGATCGCTCGTTGGATCGAACTCAGCAATTCTGACCCGAAGTTTGGCGACGGCGACAGCTACGACTTCTCGCCGCAGGACCCGGCGGCGCACTTTGCGGGGTGGGTTGATGGGCCGGAAGACGACCAAGGCGATCCTGGCGCGGGTTTTTTCGCAATGGAAAATAGCTTCTGGGCCGCGCGACACGATCCGAACGTGTTGCTGCTCCACTATAACGACATGAAGGCGGACCTTGAGGGAGAGATGCGCCGGATCGCCGAGTTCCTCGGCATCGCTATCGGCGAGGATCTTTGGCCGGAGTTCGTCGAGGCGGCGGGCTTCAAGGCAATGAAGGGCGCCGCCGAGCAATTGATGCCGCAAGCAGACGGCATCTGGAAAGGCGGGGGCAAAACCTTCATCAACAAGGGCACAAACCGCCGCTGGGAAGGTATCTGCCATCCCGAAGATCTAGCTCGCTACGATCACAAGGTGAAGGCGGAATTTAGCCCCTCACTGGCGGCATGGTGTGAGCACGGGCGACTGGTGGCTGGCGACCCGCGCGCTTTGCCCGATTGAAATGGTAGGATGGTGCTAGTCGAACAATGAATGTTCACTTGTTCAAGGGCGGCAAGCAACCCACAAACCTAAAACCACACCTCCACGCCGTGCAGAGCTAGTCCCACCAACCCGCCGACCAGCGTGCCGTTGATTCGGATATATTGCAGGTCGCGGCCCACAGCGTTTTCCACCCGCGAGGTGATCGTTTCGGCATTCCAGCTGCGAATGGTGTCCGAAACCAGAGTGACGATATTATCACCATAGCTTGACACCACGCCCACCACCGTACGCCGGGCGAAGCGGTTGATTTGCCGGTTGAGCGCAGCATCGTCCTGCAGGCTGGTGCCCAGTTGCACCAACGCCTCACCAAATTGTCCGGCC
>JBGSLY010000198.1:0-7912 GCA_041740435.1 Parasphingorhabdus sp. | reverse complement strand
GGTGGCGGCCACGTCAATCGCAGCGTTTGTGGACAGCCCCCACCCCTAACCCAGTTCGGGGTGTAACAGCCCCCGGCTGTTTCAGGTTCGTCTGGGGGACGAACCGACCCCGAACTCCTGAAGGGGAGGGGGATTGGCGTCCTAAGCATGTAGATGTCAGCCCTACCGCCTCAACGTCCGCGACCAGTCCAGATTGCGCGTCAAATACATCACCCCGGCCAGCGCCGCGAACAGCAGCAGTGATCCGATCAGCAACGCATAGGCCTCCAGACTCAGCAATATATAGATTGCGCCATAGAGAGCGGCCAACAAACCACCGATGATCCCTGCGCGCCGCCAGCTGCCCAATGCCGATGCGGCATAGGCGGTGATCAGGCCCAAAATCGCGCCCGATGCGACCACATAGGCGAGGGCAAAGCCAATAATCTCGGCAAAGGCGAGCAGCAGGACAAAGAACAGGATCAACCCGCCGCCGATCAGAATATATTGCACCGCCGAAATCTGCAGCCCGCCGATCAGGTCGAACATCAAGAACGCCACAAAGGTAAAGCCAATGAAAAGGAATCCATATTTGGTCGCACGGCTGACCTGATCATAAATATCCACCGGCTGGACCAGATTGACGGTGGCGGTGGCGCTAACCCCCGGAACCGGCGGGGTCATATTGGCCTGTCCCGACAGATCGGGCATCACCGGCCCGACAGTCGATGCATCCAGATTGACCAGCGAAGTCCCCAGCGCCAGATTGGTGATATCATAATTGGCGGTAAAACCGGCGTCACTGATCGTCCGCTTGACCGGAATGAAGGTACCGACAAAGCTGGGGTGCGGCCATTTTGAGGTCACGGTCCAGTCGGTCTGACCGGCGTGCGGCACCACGGTCAGGCTCTGGTTGCCCTTGAAGCGGACGGTAAAATCGACGGCAATCGGCGTGCTGGGCAGGGTGCCCGCGTCAACCCAGGCAAAAAAGCCGCTGCCGCTGGTTTCATTCAGCCCCTTGCCGGGTTGCAACGACACTGGCTTGCCATCCACCGCCACCCGGTTGTTGCCCGATAGACCGCGTGCATCGGACAGGCCAAAACGCAGTTCGGCGCGGGCAAAGTCAATCTGGTCGAGCGGCACGCCGAACCGGGCAAAATCGTCGGGCAGGGTAAAGACCGCCTTGCCCTTAATCGCGGTGTCGTAAACCGCCACTTCATAAATCGCCCGCCGCTTGACCTCTGTGGTCAGGGCGTTGGACAGGGTCAGGGTTTTGGGGGACAGCACCAGTTCGCGGGTCACCAGATTGGTGCGCGTTACCGACTTGCCGCCGTCTTCGACCGTCTCGGTCACCCGCGCCCGATAGGGCAGGACGATGCGCGGCCCGGCAAACACCTGCGGCCCGCCCCACCCGGTGACAATCGACGCCTGCGCCGTCTGGCTCTGGCTCTGCCGGTCAGAGGTCAGCAACCAGACCGAAAACAGCGGAATGGCGAGGATAAACCCCACCGCCAACACCAGCAAAAATTTCGCCGCCGGGGACCGTTCGGGCTTGATCTCGCTGTCTGTTGTCATTGCACATACTCGCTTGTTCAAATGCTCGTGATATATCGGCTTGAATAGCACAAGCAGATGACACAGGCCCATTATTTCATCATTGCGTGCGCAGCCCGCGCAAAAAGGAATCGAGACCTTCATGCAACCTAGACGCCTTGCCGATTGCCACAATGTGAATGACTTTCGCAACCTAGCGGAAAAGCGGCTGCCCTTTCCGGTGTTTCATTATATCGACGGGGCGGCGGATGATGAGGTGACGCGGCGGCGCAATACGGCGGCCTATGAGGCATGCGACCTGATCCCCAATGTGCTCGCCGGGGTGGAGAGTATTGATACCTCGGTGACGGTGATGGGGCAAAAGCTGGCGATCCCGCTGTTCCTGTCGCCGACCGCGCTGCAGCGCTTGTTCCATTGGCAGGGGGAACGGGCGGTGGCGGCGGCTGCGCAGAAATATGGGACATTTTTCGGCATATCCTCGCTCGCCACCGTCAGTATCGAGGAGATTGGGGCGAGCATTTCCACCCCCAAAATGTTCCAGCTCTATATCCACAAGGACAAAGGCCTGAATCGCAGCATGATCGAGCGGTGTCAGGCGGCCCGGTTCGATGCCCTGACCCTGACCGTCGATACCATCGTTGGCGGCAATCGGGAGCGGTGCCTGCGCACCGGCTTTACCAGCCCGCCGCGCATTACCCCGCGCAGCTTTCTGTCTTACGCCAGCAAGCCCGCCTGGGGCCTCAATTACTTGCTACGCGAGAAGTTTGAGCTGTCCAATCTGAAGGACCATGTGGGAGAGGGGACCAATGTTGCGCTGTCGGTCGCTGATTATTTCAACACCATGCTCGACCAATCGCTCGATTGGAAAATGGCGGAGGAGATCCGCAAAAGCTGGGGCGGGCAGTTTTGCCTGAAGGGCATTATGTCGGTCGCCGATGCGCGGCGCGCGGTTGATATCGGCGCGAATGCGATCATGGTGTCGAACCATGGCGGGCGGCAGCTTGATGGCGGACGCGCCCCCTTCGACCAGCTGGCGGAAATCTGTGACGCGGTCGGGACCCAAATCGATGTTATTTGCGATGGCGGTATCACCCGGGGCAGCCATGTGTTAAAAGCGCTCAGCGTCGGGGCAAAAGCCTGTTCAGGCGGCCGGCTCTATCTCTATGCCTTGGCAGCAGCGGGACAGGCCGGGGTGGAGCGTGTGCTTGGCCTGCTACAAGCCGAAATTGTCCGCGATATGAAGCTGATGGGGGTGTCATCGGTGGGCCAATTGTCGCGCGAAAACCTGCGTTGGCGGTAAGCCGTGCTGTTAATAGGGCCATTCCCTATAAGTCGGAATTAAGCTCCTACCCTTCAGGGGAGGGCTTGGGGTGGGGGCGGTACAGCATACAACCCCCACCCCCGGACCCCTCCCCTGAAAGGGAGGGGAAAAGTACACCACATTCTCAACCGAGAGAAATTAAGGAAAATTCCATGCGTATCCGTTCGTTCTATTTCGCCTCCATGGTCGCACTATCCGCCCCCGCCGCGGCGCAGGTCGATCCCGATGAAAGCATGGGCAAGCACGCCGGCGATGCGGTGACCCAGCCGCTCAGGGACATTAATATCGACAAAGAGGATATTCCGCAGAAGCTGCTCGATATTCAGAGCAATCCCTATGCGCTGGATGGCCTTGGCAAATGCCGGACGCTGATCGCCGAAGTGGCCGAGCTAAATGCGATGCTGGGTCCTGACGTCCACGAAGCCGAAGAAAAATCGCGCACCGAAAAGCGCGAAGAGGGCGTCAGCCGGGTCGCTGGCGGCTTTATTGGCGGGCTGATCCCGTTTCGCGGATTGGTCCGCGAAATCACGGGCGCCAATGCCGCGAACCGGCGCTATGAAGCTGCCGTTCTGGCCGGATTTGTTCGGCGCGGGTTCTTGAAAGGCATTGGCTTGCAACGCCGCTGCAAAGCGCCCGGTCGTCCCTGAGTTCATGGCTTTTCGCTTCCGCTGCTCCACAAAAACCACAGCGCGATTCCGGCTAGTAAAATAGCAAAAATCCGGCGGACCCGGCGTTCGCGCCCCGGCACCATCAACCAGTCATGCAATTGGCCCGACAAGGCAACAATGGCCAGGTGGATCGCGGTCGCCAGCAGCACATAGAGCGCCGATAAGGTCAGGGTTTGCTCCAGAACCGGCGCTCCACCATCAACAAAGCGCGGCAGGACGATGACAAAGAATAGTCCGGCCTTGGCATTGAGCAAGTTGATGACCAAACCGTGCCGGAAATAGCGCGCAAGATTGGCTTGCGGGGCCACAGCGGTTGGCGCTGGCCTGTCGCTGCTGCGCCACGCCTCCCATGCCAGCCACAGCAGATAGCCAGCTCCTGTATATCGCAGCAATGCGAAAGACCATGGCGACCAGTATGCCATTTGGCCCAGCCCCGCCGCGACCAACCCAGCGATAGTCGCTAGGCCAAGGCTGATCCCCGCCGTTGCCGCCAATCCTGAGGCCCGGCCGTGCGCGGCACTGACCAGCGCCAGCCAGACCATATTCGGCCCCGGTGTCAGTTCGATAACCAGCGCCGTCAGCAGAAAGGAACCGATCAATGCCGCGGTCACGGCGCAGATTTCTGCATCTTGGCCGTCAAGCGGTCGCCCCAATGCACCAGATGCCTGCGCCTAAGGTTACCCGGCCTTGTGCATCAACATGCGGGGCCAGCGCATTGCGAATCGCTTCGCGGGCGCGCTGCCGCCCCGCTTCGTCCAATTCCGCCATCGCCGCTGCGCCGGGGCCGATCTGGCACGCAAAATCGGTTGCTGCCTCTAGGCCGCCGTCCTGATTCAGGCTGACGGCAATCGTATGCGGGGTCAGGGTAACATCGGAAAAACCCGCCGCCGTCAAAATACCCTGCACGCGATCGGAATCGGCAAAGGCAAAGGGCCCGGGCGCGTGCGGGTCGGTGGGGGGCGCTTCGGGCAAAAGTGGCTTGACCGCCATCGCGGGAACCATCGCCCAATCGTTGACTTTGGGCGATTGCCAGCAAATTGCCGTCAGCCGCGCGTGCCCTCGCAAATTCGCATGGATATTGGTAAAAGCCGCGACCGGGTCATCGAAAAACATGATGCCAAAGCGCGACAGCGCACCGTCAAACGGAACAGCGGCGCGATATTCGCCCATATCGGCTTCTAGAAACTCTGCGCCGGCAATTCCTCGCGCCCGGGCCGCCTCCAGCATCGGCTGAGACAGGTCAACGCCGGTCACCTTGGCCCCGCGCGCCGCCGCCAGCATCGCGGTTTCGCCTGTGCCGCAGCCAATATCCAGCACATGCTGTCCCGCCACATCACCCAGCGCGTCCATCAGGACCGCTGTTGCCGGGGACAGCATCGCATCCAGCCGCTCCTGCATTGCCGCCCATTTCAGACCAGCGCGATCATTCCAATAGGTTTTTTGGTCTTCGTTAGCCATGCGACTCTCCCTCGATTAGAAACGGTAAACCATGCTCGCATAGCCGACGTGCAGCATTTTGTCCTGCCCTTCGCGCGGGGCCCAGATATTCAGATACGCCATATCCAGCGATATTTTTTGCGACAGAGCAATGGATACGCCTGCGCTTTCGCGCATGGAGTTTAGGCGCGGTGAACGGCCGCCGGTTGCCCCCGCCAGATCGGCCAATAGCTCCACGCTCAGGACCGGACGGACTGGACCGCCCGCAAAAGCAGGACCGCGGTACTGGATCCGTTCGCGAAAGCGGACACCAACCGGGCCATTGCCAAAACGTTCTTCCAACTGGGTCCGGCTGTTCCATTCTCCGCCCAGCGCATGGCCCATCGCCCAATTGGCCTGCTGAAATAGCCGTTGTTCGGCTCCGGATTCGTGGTGGTCTTGATAGTTTTGGAAATGGCCAAAGCCGATACCGATGGTCAGGTTTTTGGCGGCGCTAACATCAACCGAACCGCGCAGGAGCAGCTGTCCCAATCCCCCGGCATCCTGCGAAAACCGGGCACCCGCACCAATGGAAGTGGTCAGGTCATCGCTCAGCGGGATTCTGGCGGTGGGCAGCAGCCATATCTGTCCGTCGCTGTCGGCCGCATGCACGGGAATGGAGCACATCGCGCAAAGCACAACCGGGCAAAGAAGATAACGAAGCGCTGGCATTATCCCCCCCGATTGGCGATAGAGACGGGGATTATAGAGATAACAGGATTCGCACCATGAAATTTTTTGCCGACACCGCCGACACCGCCGAAATCGCCGATTTGGCTGCAACAGGCTTGCTCGACGGGGTTACCACTAATCCTTCGCTGATCAAGAAATCGGGGCGGGATATTATCGAGGTCACCCGCGAAATCTGCGGACTAACCCACGGCCCGGTATCGGCGGAGGTGGTGGCGTTGGACCATGAAACGATGATGAAAGAGGCGGAGGTGCTGCGCAAAATTGCGGACAATATCGCCGTCAAGGTCCCGCTTACCATCGACGGTCTGAAAACCTGCAAAAAACTCACCAGTGACGGTACGATGGTCAATGTGACGCTTTGTTTTTCCGCCAATCAGGCGCTGCTCGCGGCCAAGGCGGGGGCGAGCTTTATCTCGCCCTTTGTCGGGCGGCACGATGATAACGGCTTTGATGGCATGGCGCTGATCGAGGATATCCGCCTGATCTATGACAATTACGGGTTCGAGACCGAAATCCTGGTCGCCAGCATCCGCCACCCGATCCATGTCCTCGAAAGCGCCCGCATCGGCGCCGATGTCGCGACCATGCCGCCTGCGGTCATCAAGGCGCTGTTCAATCATGTCCTGACCGACAAGGGAATTGAGGGATTTTTGAAGGATTGGGCGGCAACCGGACAGACGATTGGGTAAGGATTCAAGGTGAGAGGAATGTCAAAAATCGCTAGACTTAAAGCACTTTAGGCGCCGGGTACTTTCCGGAAGAATTGCCTCCTGCATTTACGACTGCCAATTTCGCAAAATATCGCCGCGTCATCGGGAATGCTTGGGCAGGCCTGCCGAATTACCCACATTATCCTACTCGGCAGCCACAAGGGGCAGGCTGTGCGCAAGGCCATCCGCGCGGCAGGCGCCAGGCTCCTGTTCCTGCCGCCCTACAGTCCGGACCTCAATCTGATCGAGCAGGTCTTCGCCAAACTCAAGCTGTTCTTGCGCAAAGCTGCCGAACGCACCGTCGAGGCCACATGGCAGCGCATCGGAAACTTGCTCGATGCCTTCCCGCCACACGAATGTGCCAACTACCTCAGGAATAGTGGCTATGCTTCAACTTCAATGTGACAGACTCTAGGGCCAGTGTCGTTCCTCAATTTCTCGGCTCAAAACGAAACACTACGCTACTTGCGCCTCCAAAACACCCGTTGCCACCCCCATCCCAAAATGGCATTTAGCCCCCTATGGCCTCCAACCCCGCCTCGCCCGACAAACGGACCCTGGTCGCTAGAGCCGTTTTGGCCGGAGCGGGGCCGGGTGATTTGGCGGCGCACTTGGAGGCGGTGGGGGTTGATGCGGCTTCGGCGCGGTTTGAGGCAGAGAAGGCGGTGCGCGATCCGCTGTTTATCGCCGCGTGGCGGTTGGCCAACCGGGTGGCGAAGCGCGACTGGAACCTCGATATCTATCACCGACTCGCCGAAACTTTGGGCCGGGATAATGAGGTACCGGTGGTGCATCACATTGCGCAAGACGTGTTTTTCCGAGACTTTTATGCCTCCAATCGCGCGGTGAAACTGACCGGTCTCATCGACCATTGGGACGCCCCGGCCCGCTGGACATTGGATTATCTCGACTCGGTGGTGGGCGAAGCCAAAATCGAATTGCAGGGGCAGCGCAATTCCGCCCCCGATTATGAGCAGGCGAAAGATCGGCACAAACGGCTGATCGCGCTCAAGGAAGTGACCAAGCTGCTGCGGCAGATCGACGCGACCAACGATTTTTATGTGACCGCCTATAACGACACGGTCAACAAATCCGCGCTCGCGCCTTTATGGGCCGATATGAAGGGGATCAGCTTGCTGCGGCCCAGCGGCGGGAATGACGGGTTTTTCTGGATGGGCCCCAAAGGGACGCTGACCCCGTTTCATCATGATCTCACCAACAACCTGTTGGTCCAGATCATGGGGCGAAAGCGGGTGCACCTGATCCCGGCGTTTGAAGTGGCGCGGATGAACAACCACACGCATTGCTTTGCCGGACGGTCGCTCGATGATCTGCTCGGCGACCCCGACATTGCCGCGGTTATGCAATGCTGTGACATCAGCCCGGGCGAGGCGATTTTCCTGCCCGTCGGATGGTGGCACCATGTCGAAGGGCTAGACATGACGATTAGCATGTCCTTCACCAACTTCGCCCGACCCAATGATTTTTTCAGTAATTACCCCAAGGAAGGG
>JBGSLY010000197.1:0-2332 GCA_041740435.1 Parasphingorhabdus sp. | reverse complement strand
GTCTGGATGGGCCGCGATGATGCGCGCGCGGTAAACGGCTTGCAGGGGGGCCGTGCGCCCGCCGCCGCCTTCGCGTCTTTCATGAAGGTTGCGGTTGCGAAGCGTAAAGTCGAAGCTTTTGACACCGAATTGGTGTTGCCGGAATGGCAGCTTGAGCCCGATGAAGACGCGGTATTCGGCGCGCCGGAGGATGGCCAGTTTGTCGATGAAAACGGCATGCCAATCGAGAGCGCACCGTTCGAATATGACACCGATGGCCGCGGCGAAGACACCGGCGAACCGCAGCTCGATCAAGAATGGATCGATTCGGTGATTGGCAGGAAGGAAAGCCCGGCAAAACCCGCGCCCGCGCCGCCCAAACCGGTTCCATCTAAACCCGCGCCTATTGTTCCTCCGCCTGCTCCAGCACCGGCGCGCACCGGTTCCGAAAATTAGGGTCAGGACGATGCAGCAGATTTTACGAGCCTGAATGCGATCTGCTCTGTCTGTTCAATATCGGCTCAGTCTGTTAAAGCCATAGGTGTGTGTGTTCGTCGTTCCTTTTTTGGAAATGGAGCAGCTTCCAATGAAAATTTCACCCGTTCGCCGTAATTTGATCATGTCCTCAATGCTGGCCGCACTGGCAACTCCAGCCGCCGTTTTGGCCAACGAAGCGCCCGAGCAGAAAGTGTTGCAACAGCTCAATGATCCGGCCTTTCAGGACCGAATGGCCGGGATGATGGCCGGTGTTATGCGCGCGATGGTGGTCTTGCCGGTGGGAGAAATCGCCGCCGGGATAGAGCAAGCAATCCCGCCGGAAATGCGGGATCCCCAAGAGGACGGATCTGCACACACTATCGACCGCGATGCGACATTGGGTGACATGTTGGCGCGCGACAATCCCGATTTCGTTCAGGATATTGAGGAACAAACCCGCAATATGACCCGAATGATGGGCGGCATGGCGGGTCAATTCGCCCAAATGCTACCCGAGTTTCGGGCCATCGCAGAAAAGATGAAGCGTCAGATGGAAGGCAGTTTAGCGAAAGATTGAGTCTGCCCTCGTAAAGCCCTTCCCCTGCCCGCCAAAGCCGATTAACAGGGCCGGTCATGTGGCGTCTGTACCAATTTCCGCTTTGTCCTTTTTCCCGTAAGGTCCGGCTGCTCCTCGCTGAAAAAGGCATGGGCTATGATGCCGTGCGCGAATCACCGTGGACGCAGCGCGACGCGTTTCTGCAGATGAACCCGGCTGGGCGGACTCCGGTTCTGCGTGATGAAGAGCGTGATATCACCCTTTCCGACAGCGTTGCGATCTGCGAATATATCGAGGAAACCGTTGAAAAATCACCAATGATCAGCGGCACAGCGATCAATCGGGCCGAGATTCGTCGGCTAGTTGCCTGGTTCGATGAACAGTTCTACGGCGATGTTACCGCTCCTTTGCTGCACGAACGGATGTATAAGCGGTTGGTGTGGCGCGAGGCCCCCGACGCCAAAATCCTGCGCGAGGCGATGCGGCGGGCCAATGTTCATTTGGACTATATCGACTTCCTCATCGACCACCGCCGCTGGTTAGGCGGCGCGACGATGAGTCTTGCCGATCTGGTTGCCGCCGCGCAGATTTCGGTCGCCGATTATCTGCACGGTATCGACTGGCACGGGCATGAACAGAGCAAAGCGTGGTACGCTATGTTCAAATCCCGTCCCAGCTTCCGGCCATTATTGTCCGAACGCATGGAAGGGATTACGCCGCCTCCGCATTATGAGCAGGTGGATTTTTGACACGGGATTCCCGGGTTGGTCCGATTCGCTCTGAGGGGTTGTAGGGGTTTGGGATTTGCGGTGGGCCTTCGGGCAATCGGTAACGGTGTTAAAAATCCAATTCCGGTTGATCACCATATTCCGCCAAATCCATGGCCGGGGCCGCCTCCTCTTCCGCCCCTTCCAGCGAGGATAGCGTCAACCCGAGCAACCGGATGCCGCGTTCCAGGGGCAGGATTTGGTCGAGCAGGCTGCGGCTGATCGTAGTGAATTCCGCCTTGCCGTCGACCCAGTGCGGCAGGGACCGGGAGCGGGATACGGTCTGGAAATCATTATAGCGCGCCTTGAGCGTGACCGTCCGCCCCCGTGCGCCTGCGCGTTCGATCCGGTCCCAGACGATGTGGATGATCCGCTCAAACGCATCGTAAATCGCCTCTTCTTCGGTAAGGTCGCTGGCATAGGTCCGTTCTCCGCCGACCGATTTGCGGATGCGGTCGGCGCGCACCTCGCGCAGGTCGATGCCGCGGGCGGCGCGGAACAGATAGCCCGCCGACTTGCCGAAATGGCTTTCCAGAAACGCCAAGCTCTTGCC
>JBGSLY010000196.1:0-6091 GCA_041740435.1 Parasphingorhabdus sp. | reverse complement strand
AACTGTCTGGCGCCCGTGGCAAAGGTGCTTCACGAAACCGTAGGGATCGAGCGTGGGTTCATGACGACGATCCACAGCTACACCAATGACCAACGGATGCTCGATCAGATTCACAGCGATCTGCGCCGTGCCCGTGCCGGGGCGATCAACATGATCCCGACCACAACTGGCGCGGCACGCGCGGTTGGTCTGGTGCTGCCGGAGTTGAAGGGCAAGCTCGACGGCTCCTCGGTTCGTGTGCCTACCCCCAATGTCAGCTTGGTCGATCTGGTGTTTACCCCCGGCCGTGACACCACAAAGGAAGAAATCAATGCCGCGCTCAAGGCCGCTGCTGAAGGGCCAATGAAGGGCGTCCTCGATTACACCGATCAGCCCTTGGTCTCTTCCGACTTCAACCACTATCCGGCAAGCTCGACCGTCGACAGTTTGGAAACGGCGGTTTTGGAAGGCAAATTGGTCCGCGTGGTCGGCTGGTATGACAATGAATGGGGCTTTTCCAACCGGATGATCGACACATCCGGCGTCATGGCGGCAATGCTCTGACCAAGGCAGGAGAGACCAAGATGCGCGGCTTCCAGACGCTTGATGATATTGGGGATGTGACGGGCAAGCGGGTCTTTGTGCGCGTAGACCTGAACGTGCCAATGGCCGATGGAAAAGTGAGCGATAGTACGCGGTTAGATTCAATAGTTCCGACTGTCTCTGAATTGGCGAACAAGGGGGCTAAAGTGCTGCTACTGGCGCATTTTGGCCGACCGAAGGGACAGCCCAACCCCGAATATTCTTTATTGCAGGTGGTGCCAGCACTCGCTGAAACCTTGGGCCAGTCAGTTGGATTTCGCGAAGCAGCAGACGAAGCAAGCATCGCGAATTTGGCAAATGGCAGCGTGACTGTTCTGGAAAACAGCCGTTTTGCGCCGGGGGAAGAAAAGAACGACCCGGAACTGGCGAGGACCTGGGCAAGGCTGGCCAACCTTTATGTCAATGACGCCTTTTCCGCCGCTCATCGCGCTCATGTCACGACTGAGGGATTGGCGCGTTTGCTGCCTGCTTTTGCCGGCAGGGCGATGGAACGCGAATTGGACGCGCTCGATGCTGCGCTGGGCAATCCGCAGCATCCGGTGGCGGCAGTGGTTGGCGGTGCGAAGGTGTCGAGCAAATTGGATGTGCTGCGGCAGATGGTGACCAAGGTCGATCATCTGATTATCGGCGGCGGCATGGCCAATACCTTTTTGGCCGCGCGCGGAATCGATGTTGGCAAATCTTTGTGCGAGCATGATTTGGCCGCAACGGCGCTGGAAATTCTGGATGCCGCTGACGTCGCCCACTGCACCGTGCATTTGCCCTATGATGTGGTAGTGGCGGAAGAGTTTCGGGCCAATCCGCCGACACGCACGGTTAATGTCCACGAAGTTTTGCCCAGCGAAATGATCCTCGACATCGGCCCAGCGGCGATTGAGGCGCTGTCCGATGTGCTGAAAACTTGCAAAACGCTGGTCTGGAATGGCCCTCTTGGTGCCTTTGAAACCCCGCCTTTTGACCGTGCAACTGTGGCGCTGGCGCAAACGGCGGCGGCGCTGACTCGCGAAGGTTCCCTGTTGTCGGTGGCTGGCGGCGGCGATACCGTGGCCGCGCTTAACCATGCGGGCGTGGCTGAAGACTTTACTTTTGTCTCGACCGCCGGCGGCGCATTTTTGGAATGGATGGAAGGCAAGCCACTGCCGGGAGTGGACGCACTAACCAAGATTTGATACGCGGACAGGAAATTCGGGGTCGGTGGAATCTTCGCTGACCCCTTTTATTTTTAATGCAATGCATACCTATGCAGTAACGAAAAAGGACGAAAACATGCGCGATTCCGCAATGATGGAAAAAACTGCAAAAGGCAGCGGCTTTATCGCCGCGCTGGACCAAAGCGGTGGCTCTACGCCAAAGGCGCTGCGCGGCTATGGCATCGAGGAAAGCGAATATTCTGGCGATGATGCGATGTTTTCCCTGATCCACGAGATGCGCAGCCGGATCATCACCGCGCCATGTTTCACCGGTGAGCGCGTGATCGGTGCCATTCTGTTTGAACGCACCATGGATGGAGAAGCAGGTGGCAAGCCGGTTCCGGCGGCACTGTGGGATCGCGGTGTCGTTCCGTTTTTGAAGGTCGACAAAGGTTTGGAAGACGAAGCGGATGGCGTCCAGATGATGAAGCCGATGCCGGAATTGGATGCACTGTGCGCGCGCGCAGTCGGCAAAGGTGTGTTCGGGACCAAGATGCGTTCGGTGATCAATCTTGCCAATCCGAAAGGGATCGCCGCGATTGTCGAGCAACAGTTTGCGGTAGCGAACCAGATTCTCGACGCAGGGCTGATGCCGATCATAGAGCCTGAAGTGAACATCAAAAGCGCGGAGCGGGCGGAAGCGGATGAAATCCTGCTCGCCGAACTGATCAGGGCGCTGAATGCGCTCCCAGATGATCGCAAAGTTATGCTAAAGCTCTCGATTCCTTCAAAAGCCAATCTCTTTGCGCCGCTGGTCGCTCATCCAAAAGTGCTGCGCGTCGTCGCTTTGTCCGGTGGTTATTCCCGTACCGAGGCTTGCGCTGAACTTGCCAAAAACGAGGGCATGATTGCGAGCTTTAGCCGGGCGCTGCTCGAAGACCTCCGCGCGCAGATGAGCGACGAGGAATTTGATGCATCACTGGACGGCGCCATCGCCGAGATTGCCGCAGCATCGGCGAGCTGAAATAGGGTCTGAAATGCGGAGCGCGGTTTTTGCCTCGCAACGCTCGGCTTAACCCGCTATCGCGCCGTCATGTCAATTCCTGCATGCCAGCTTTATTTGATCTCCCCGCTCGAAGTGGGCGGCGATTTCCCTGATCGGTTGAACGCCGCGCTGGCCGCAGCGCCGGTGGCAGCGTTCCAGTTTCGGGTGAAAGGGTTGGATCAGCATCAGGCCGCGACGCTGGCCGCGCCGTTGCAGGAGATTTGTGCGGCCCACGATACCGCCTTTGTGGTGAACGATTCGGTCGCTCTCGCCAAACGACTAAAGGCCGACGGTGTGCATCTGGGGCAGGGGGATGGCGATGTCCGTGAGGCGCGTCTTGAATTGGGCCGCGATGTACAAATCGGCGTGACGTGCCATGACAGCCGCCACCTCGCTATTGAGGCAGGGGAGGCGGGGGCGGATTATGTCGCGTTTGGTGCCTTTTTCCCTACAACGACCAAGCAAACCGAATATCATCCAACGCCGGATATCCTGCAATGGTGGTCGGCAATCATGGAAATCCCTTGCGTCGCGATTGGTGGGATTACCCCGGCCAATGCGGCACCGCTCATCGCGGCAGGGGCCGATTTTCTGGCGGTAAGCTCAGCAGTCTGGAACGATCAGCGCGGCCCGGTGGCGGCAATCCAAGACTTTCACCAAGTGTTGGAAAAATCTGGCTCTAACCATAAATCGACGTAAGATTGGTGGTTGCGCGCAAATTGGTCGCTCCACAATTCTGAAATGCTGCCGGTGAACAGGGGCAATTGCTCTATCTGAAACAAGAACCCTTCATCACTGAATGGGCGAGATGGCGAGACACCGTGAAAGGTGCTGCCGAAAATCCCTTTAGCAGGAGCAGCCCGGGCAAGTGTTCCGGCTTTGGTGATCTGGATGTCCACGACTCGGTGATAGAGGCAGGAAAGCCCGGTGTATTGGACGAATTGGTCACTGCAAAAGCGGCACAAGGGTTGCGCGCACCCCCGCTTCGCTATAGAGGGCCGCGCATTCCGAAATTTACGCGAGTGAAACCCATGAAAATCAGCGGTGTTGATATCCGTCCCGGCAACATATTGGAATATGAAGGCGGCCTTTGGAAAGTGGCCAAGATCCAGCATACCCAGCCGGGCAAGGGCGGGGCCTATATGCAGGTCGAAATGAAAAACCTTATCGATGGGCGCAAGACCAATGTGCGTTTCCGCTCTGCCGATACCGTCGAAAAGGTCCGGCTCGATACCAAGGAATTCCAGTTTTTGTTCGCTGACGGCGATATGCTGACGTTCATGGACAAGGAAACCTATGAGCAGCTGACCCTGCCGACCGATCTGCTGGGTGATGCGGCGGCTTTCCTACAGGATGGCATGGACGTTCAACTCGAACTGCATGACGAGCGGCCGATTTCGGTGCAGCTTCCTGACACCATTGAAGCGGAGATTGTGGAGGCCGATGCGGTGGTCAAAGGCCAGACCGCTTCATCCAGTTACAAGCCTGCCATCCTCGACAATGGCGTGCGCGTTATGGTGCCGCCGTTTATTTCTGCCGGGACCCGGATCGTCGTCGATGTCTATGCCCGCGAATATGTGGGTAAGGCTAACTGATACAATTCCCCTCCCGCATGCGGGAGGGGTCAGGGGTGGGCCAATAGCTGCCCCAACCTGATTTCCAACCTGCTCTCCCCTGAAGGGGAGAGGGAGACATATAAAATGCCCACCCATTCCGCCCTGATCACCGTCATGGAACGCGCCGCCCGTTTGGCGGGCAACCGTCTGCGTCGCGATTTTGGTGAGGTGGAACAGCTGCAAATCTCCAAAAAAGGTCCGGCGGATTTCGTGTCCAAGGCCGATCAACGTTCCGAACGGACGTTATACGACGAACTGGGCAAGGTACGGCCAGGCTGGGGTTTCGTGCTGGAAGAAGGCGGTCTGATCGAGGGGGAGCCCGGCAAACCGCGCTGGATCATCGATCCGCTCGACGGCACGAGCAACTTTTTGCATGGCATTCCGCATTTTGCGATTTCGATCGCGGTACAGGAACGCGCCGTTGATGGCGTTGCCTGGGGGCCGATTACGGCAGGACTAATTTACCAACCACTGACGGATGAGAGCTTTTGGGCCGAAATGGATCGGGGCGCTTGGCTTGGCGAACGCCGGCTCAGGGTGTCAGCACGAACAGATCTGGCGGAATCTCTGATCGCCACCGGAATTCCGTTCAAGGGCCATGGCGATATGTCGGAATGGGCGCGGATTTTTGGTGCTGTTGCGCCGCAAGTTGCCGGAATTCGGCGTTATGGCGCGGCCTCGCTCGATCTGGCATGGCTGGCGGCGGGGCGTTTCGACGGCTTTTGGGAAAGCGGTTTGCAAGTTTGGGACGTTGCCGCGGGTATCTTGTTGGTGCGCGAAGCGGGCGGCTTTGTCACCGATTTCAAAGGTGGGGACAAACCGGTGTCGCGGCGCGAGATTCTGGCCGGAAATGACGCGATACACAGCCGTTTGCACAAGCTGCTCGCCCGTTCGCTGATGTAGCGCGAAATTGGACCCAATAAGGGCGGAATTTAGCACCAATTCGGGGTTGCCCCGCTAGGTTCCACCCCCTAAAAGCCCCCTCGAAACGAAGCCAAACGAGTCTAGTATCGTGGTCGACCTGTCGCAATATCTGCCCATTCTTATGTTCCTGTTTGTGGCGCTCGGCATATCCACTTTGTTTGTGTTTTTGCCGATGGGGGTTTCCCGCCTGACCGGCACCCATAATCCCGATGTTGAAAAGCTGTCGGAATATGAATGCGGTTTCCCCGCTTTCGAAGATTCGCGCAGCCAGTTTGATGTCCGTTTCTATCCGGTCGCGATCCTGTTCATCATCTTTGATCTGGAGGCGGCGTTCCTGTTTCCTTGGGCCGTCAGTCTCGACCAGATTGGCTGGACCGGCTGGGCGACGATGATGATCTTCCTGTTTGAGCTAGCAATTGGTCTTATTTACGCGTGGAAAAAGGGAGCACTCGATTGGGAGTAGACATGAACACCGCACCCGCCCCGACGCCCACACTCGTGAATGCCGATGGCACGCCCATGACGCCGCCAGACGCCGGGTTTTTCAAGGACTTGAATTCCGAAGTGGTCGACAAGGGCTTTTTGGTCACCTCAACCGAGGACCTGTTCCAATGGGCGCGGACCGGTTCGCTTTGGTGGATGACCTTTGGTCTTGCCTGCTGCGCGGTGGAGATGATCCATGTCAACATGCCGCGCTATGATATGGAGCGCTTTGGCGTTGCCCCGCGCGCGTCTCCGCGTCAGTCGGACGTGATGATCGTCGCGGGCACGTTGTGCAACAAAATGGCCCCGGC
>JBGSLY010000195.1:0-3412 GCA_041740435.1 Parasphingorhabdus sp. | reverse complement strand
ATATGCCGATCACGCGTTCCGCTTAATCCCCTCGGGCGAGAGAAATCAATGACAACTGGAAATTTCGCATTTTCGCGGCGAACGGTCTTGCATGGCGGATTGGCTATGTCCGCCGCCTTGCCTCTTCCCGCTTGGGCCATGGGAAAAATGGGCGGGAAAATGGGCGGCCCAGTTCGCAAAGGGATGGATGAACTGAGCGGTGCGTCGATCGACTTGCATATTGCCCATGCGCGTTACTCTTCAGGGGGTCGAACCGGCCATGCCATCGCCGTTAATGGCACCATACCCGGTCCCTTGATCCGGTTGAAGGAACGGCAGCCGACCGTTCTCAACGTCCACAATATGCTGGACGAAGACAGCTCGGTGCACTGGCACGGACTGCTGCTGCCTTTCCAGTTTGACGGCGTTCCGGGGATCAGTTTCCCCGGCATCAAGCCCGGCGGGCATTTTCGGGTGCCGCTGACCCCGCGTCAGTCGGGTACCTATTGGTGGCACAGCCATTCGGGATTGCAGGAGCAAATGGGCCATTACGGGCCGATCATCATCGATCCGGCGGGCGAAGATCCGATTGGTTACGACCGCGAACATATCATCCTGCTGAGCGAATTCACGCCGATGCACCCGCATAGTATCATGAAAAAGCTGAAGGTATCCGAAGGCTATTTCAATAGCCGCAAAACCAGTCTGTCGGATGATTATCCTTTAAGCGGTCAAGAGCGGATGATGTGGGGGCAGATGCGGATGATGCCGACCGATATCGCCGACGTGTCCGCGCCGACTTATAGCTATCTGATCAACGGCCATGGTCCGGATGACGCGCTTGAATTGCCGTTCTTGCCCGGCGAGAGGGTTCGGCTAAGGATCATCAACGGCAGCGCGATGACCTTTTTCAATATCCGCCTTCCCGGTTTGCCGATGACAGTGGTGCAGGCGGATGGACAGAATGTGCAACCGGTTGAGGTGGATGAACTCCAGATCGGTGTCGCGGAAACCTATGATGTTATCGTCACCCCCGTGGCTGGTGCCTTTGCGATTGCCGCCGAAAGCATGGATCGCAGCGGCATGGCGCAGGCAGTTTTGACCTCGCAGCCCGGAACAAAGGCGCGGTTTCCAGCTCTTCGTGATCCACCCCTGCTGAGCATGGTGGACATGGGACATGGCGGGATGGACCATAGCGGAATGGATCACAGTGGAGAGGGGGCGAGCACGCCGCCGCCCGCAATGGATCATGGGGGCATGGATCATGGCGCGATGGACCATGCAGCGATGGACCATGCAGCGATGGATCACAGTCAGATGAACCACGATATGCCTCCCGCCGCGCCAGTTGCGGGCATGACGATGGGCGGCATGAAGATGCGCGACACCAGCGTCTTGCCCGATACGGTCGAGGTCGGCCCCGGCATCGACATGGTCGCAATGCATGCACAGGACCGCATGGGCTATCCGGGCCTTGGTCTCGACTCTGTCGGGCACCGGGTGCTGAACTACCGGATGCTGAAATCCCTTGACATGGATCATGAAAAGCGCGCGCCCGACCGCGAGATCGAACTGCACCTTACCGGCAATATGGAGCGCTATATGTGGTCGTTCGATGGCCGGAAGTTCAGCGCGGTGGGGAACAGCCCGATCCGCTTCGCCCATGATGAGCGGGTTCGGGTCAAGCTGGTCAACGACACGATGATGGCGCATCCGATCCATTTGCACGGGATGTTTTTTGAACTGGTCAACGGGCAGGGGCATTATCAGCCCAAAAAGCATACTGTCATCGTCCAACCGGGCAGCAGCGCGACCTTCGACGTGACCACCGACGAACCCGGTGACTGGGCCTTTCACTGTCATCTGCTTTATCATATGCACGCGGGTATGATGCAGACGGTCAGCGTTGCCTTTCCGAAGGGCGGCTGATGCGGCAGTTGATTATGATACTGACGGCCATGTTGGCAGCGGCACCGGCGCTGGCGCAAGACCACGCACATCATGGGCATGGTCCGGCAGATTCGGGCACTTCGTCTGCCGAGCAAGTTGCCGGGCCAGCCCCGAATGCCACCCCGAATGCCACCCCGAATGCCGCTGATGGCATATGGGGCGCGGAGGCAATGCAGGCATCCCGCGATGCGCTTTATAAAGAGCATGGCGAAATGCCGCTATTCTGGTTGCAAGGCGACCGGCTGGAATGGCGGGAAAATGCGGGCAAGGGCGGATATTTATGGGATATACAGGGCTATTACGGCGGCGACATCGATAAATTCTGGTTCAAATCCGAAGGTGAAGGCAATTTTGGCGAAGGTCCGGAGGATGCAGAAATACAGGCGCTCTACAGCCGGGCCATCGCCCCGTTTTTCGACCTGCAAACGGGCGTCCGGCAGGATTTGACCGGCCCCACCCGTACCCACGCGGTGATCGGGGTGCAGGGATTGGCACCTTATATGTTCGAAATCGATGCCGCAGCGTTTCTATCCGATGCCGGCGATCTGACAGCGCGGTTTGAGGCGGAATTGGACCAGCGGATCACTCAGAAACTGATCATCCAACCTCGCCTGGAGGCCAGCTTTTCAGCGCAGGATGTTCCTGAACTAGGTATCGGGGCCGGTCTGGATGCTGCGGAAATCGGCCTGCGCCTGAGGTACGAAATCATTCCCGAATTCGCGCCCTATATCGGGGTCGAACAGGCGTGGAAACTTGGCCAAAGCCGCCGCTATGCGCTGGCTGTGGGGGAAGACCCTTCGGTGACCCATTATGTGGTGGGGGTAAGGTTCTGGTTTTGAATCTCGGCATTTCCCAACATACGCAACAAAGATAATATTCCCGTCATGCCAGCGTAGGCTGGCATCCAGCCCGCATCTTTTGCTGCGCAAATAGGTGGGCTAGGCCCCAGCCTCCGCTGGGACGACGAGCTATTTGGAAAATTTGAAGTGCGGTGTCCATCCCCACACTTTACCGAAATATTTACCTCACCCCGCTAGCACTTCGGTCAACCACGGCGCTTTCCGGCATCTTACCGCCGCCGCGCCATAGCCGGAGTGTACCCAACCTATGTTGTCCGAAGAAAAACCGACCGTTTGCGTACTGGGTCTGGGCTATATCGGCCTGCCGACCGCTGCTGTTATTGCCCGCTCGGGATGCCCTGTGCTGGGCGTTGATGTAACCCCTTCGGTGGTCGACACGATCAACAGCGGCAAGGTGCATATTGAAGAGGTTGATCTCGACGGACTGGTGCAGGGCGTAGTCGCGCGCGGCACGCTCCGCGCCTCGCTACAGGTTGGCCGCGCCGATGTATTTGTGATCGCTGTGCCAACCCCGTTCGGCGATAATCACGTGCCCGATGTTAGCTATGTCATGTCCGCCGCCACCAATGTTGCGGCGGTTTTGAAGGTCGGTGACACCATCATATTGGAGTCGACCTCTCCGG
>JBGSLY010000194.1:0-6674 GCA_041740435.1 Parasphingorhabdus sp. | reverse complement strand
GCCGAAGCGATTTTCAAGAAGTGGGAACTGGATTTTGCGGTGATCGGCGAAGTGACTGACACCGGGCATATGGTACTGACCTTCAAGGGCGAGGTGATGTGCGATATTCCGCTGGGGCCGCTGGCGGAAGATGCGCCGCTCTATGACCGGCCCGCCGCATCGAAAGAGGAATACAAGGCCTGGGCGAATGTCAAACCGCTGGGTGACATTCCCCAATCGACCGACATTGGTGCGGACTTGCTCAAGCTGATGGCCAGCCCAGATATCGCGTCGCGTGCGTGGATCTGGCAGCAATACGACTCACAAGTCGGCGGCGATACCGCGCAATTGTCTGGCGGCGATGCTGCCGTGGTGCGCATCCACGGCACCAATCGGGCGCTGGCGATGAGCACCGACTGCACCCCGCGTTATTGCTATGCCGACCCCTATGAAGGCGGCAAGCAGGCGGTGGCGGAGACATACCGCAACATCTGCGCGGTGGGTGCAAAGCCACTTGCCATCACCAACTGCCTCAACTTCGCCAACCCGCAGCGCCCCGAAATCATGGCACAGATTGTCGGGTGTTTAGAGGGCATGGCCGATGCCTGCCGCGCGCTCGATTACCCGATCGTGTCGGGCAATGTGTCGCTGTATAACGAAAGCAAGGCGACCGGCGGGGGGAGTGCGATACTGCCGACGCCTGCGATTGGCGGCGTGGGCGTGCTCGAAGATGTCGCCGATATGACGACGATAGCGTTTAAGGCTGAGGATCACGCAATTGTTGTAATCGGCGGCAATGGCCTCGCCGCGCTTGATGAGGACGAAACAATCGGCGAGTTTGGTTCTGCCATCGGGCAATCGATTTGGTTGCGTGAAATTTGCGGACGCGAAGACGGCTCGCCGCCTTCTGTCGACCTCGCAAAAGAACACCGCAATGGCGAGTTTGTTCGCCAACTCATACATGATGGCCGCGTTAGTGCAGTCCATGACGTGTCCGATGGCGGCGTTGCGGTTGCGTTGGCCGAAATGGCTTTGGCATCGAGCATCGGCGCAACTGTGCATACGATGGGACAGCTAACACTCGACGCCTTTGCTGAAGATCAGGGGCGTTATGTCGTCACCTTCCCATGGTCAGATCTCGAAAATTGGGCTGCATTTGAGGCAGAAGCGAAAGCAGCGGGCGTAGTCGTTTCTTGGATAGGCAGCACGAGCGGAAACAGCATAAATTGGACCGATGGCGAAGATAACCCGGTTGCCGATGTGGCTCTTGCCGACCTCCGCGCCGCGCATGAGAGCTTTTTCAGAAACTGGATGGAGGGTTAGCCGCGCTTTGACTTCAGCATCATTTGATGCTATCTATTCCACATGCGTACAACTGTGACCATCGACGATGAACTGCTCGCCACCGCGATGGAGTATACGGGCGTCAAGGAACGCACGACGGTCATCCGGATGGCGCTGGAAAGTCTTGTTGCGCGTGAAGCGGGTCGGAGATTGGCGCGGCTGAAAGGTTCCGATCCCGATGCATGGGCGGCTCCCCGCCGCCGTCATTGGACCGGCCAACTCGACGAAAAGCCTGACGCCGCGTGATTCTCGTCGATACGTCGATTTGGATCGACTATATTCGGTCGGGGCATGACGACAGGCTGGACTATCTGCTCGATGGTGAAAGCGTTCTTATGCACGATTACGTGTATGGCGAAATAGCAATGGGTTCGCCGAAAAATCGTCCGTCAATTCTCGAACTGCTCGGTAGCCTGCACAGAATTCCAACGGCCAGTCATTTTGAGGTCATGACATTTGTCGAAAGCGCAAAATTGTACGGCCTTGGCCTGACCTATGTCGACGTCCATTTGCTGGCAGCGGCACAGGCATCGGGCGATCTCGAGCCGGTGAGATTATGGACACGCGACACCGAACTTTTGCGTCAGGCAGGCCGTTTCGGCGTCGCTTACCTATCGTAGTTGCTATGGAAACTTGGGGTGGCACATACATTGAGAAAAAGTGTAGCGGATGACCACCGCCTATTCCGGCACTCCTCTGGCCAAAAAGCTGGGTTACAAATCCGGTATGAAGGTCTGGTTCGACGCCATGCCCGACGGTGTGTTTGCCGAAATCGCCCTGCCCGATTTGGTGCCGCTTGGCGCGCCGGAACCCGGACTCGATGCGGCACATATATTCGTGCGCCCACGCGCCGATATGGAGGCGAAGCTGGCGATGCTCCGCCCGCTATTGCAACCTGCTGGGTTTATCTGGGTCAGCTGGCCGAAAAAGGCATCCAAAGTCCCGACCGATATCACCGAAGACACCATCCGCGCCGCAATCCTCCCCTCGACCGATCTGGTCGATGTCAAGGTCTGCGCGGTCGATGCAATCTGGTCGGGGCTGAAGCTGATGATCCGCAAAGAGCGGCGCTAGAGCGCGCTATTTGCCCTTCCACACCGGCTTGCGTTTTTCGGCAAAGGCCAGCGCGCCTTCGCGGCTGTCTTCGGAGGAAAAGACCGGGGCAACGATCTTGCCCTGTTCTTTCCACATCGATTCGCTGTCCCAGTCGGACCGGCTGTTGATGATTTTCTTGGTGGCTTTCAGCGCCAGCGGGCCGTTGGCGGCGACGCGGGCGGCGAGTTCGAGCGCTGCGTCGAGCGCCGGTCCGTCGGTAAGCCGGTTGACAAAGCCGGTTTCATAGGCGCGGGTGGCAGAGATGAAATCACCGGTCAGCGCCAGTTCCATCGCCAGCCCTTTGCCCATAATCCCGCCCAGATGCAGCAGGCCGCCCGCCGCCGCGACCAGTGAACGCTTGACCTCCGGAATACCAAACTGTGCGTTCACATTGGCGACGCGTAAATCGCAAGCAATAGCAAGCTCCATCCCGCCGGCCAGCGCATAACCTTCAATAGCCGCGATCAACGGCTTTTCCGGGCCTTTTTCGCATACGCCGCCAAAGCCATAGCCGGGGACCATCGGCGATTCGCCGCGCAAAAAGCCCTTCAAATCCATGCCCGAGCAAAAGGTGCCGCCCGCCCCGGTGATGATCCCGACATTCAAGCTGTCGTCGTCGTCAAGCTGCTGCAGGGCCGCGCGGATCCCTTCGGCGGCAGCCTTGTTCATCGCGTTTTTGGCTTCGGGCCGGTTGAGGGTGATGATGATCACGCCATCGCGGATTTCGGTAGTGACTTCAGACATGGGTTTTTCTCCTAAAAATCAATCGAATAGCAAACTGGCAAGTTTCGCCCGGTGGTGCGCTGCATCGCCGATCAGTGCTGCCTTGAAAATCGCCTGCCGCCGGTACAGCTGCGCATCGCAGTCATGGGTAAAGCCGAACGCGCCGTGAAACTGGATCGCCCGGTCGGCGGCGGTGGCATAGGCGGACAGCGATTGTGCCGCCGCCATCCGCACCGCAACTTGCCCGCGCCCCTGATCATCGATGCAATGCGCCGCGCTATAGAGCAGGGTTCTGGCCTTTTCATAAGCGACATAGTTGTTGACCGTTGGATGCTTCAGCGCCTGATAGCCGCCGATGACCTTGCCAAATTGCTTGCGGGTTTTAAGATATTCGATGGTGTAATCGATCACCGCCTGCGTGCCGCCCGCCATTTCCGCCGCGTGCAGCAAACCGCCCGCCAAAGTGATCCGGTCGAGTACCGTGCGAGTTTTCCCCGCGTCCAGCAACGCCGCCGCAGGGACCTGCACCCCGTCTAAATTAACTTCATAGCTGCGTGCAGTTTCATCGATTATCGTTTCTCGCCGCATCGCTCCATCGGCTATCGCGCTGCGCTCGATCAGGACCAGACGGGTTTCGCTGCCAACCAAGACGCTGGCGATGATCAATTCCGCGCTGTTTGCATAGAGCACCAGCCGCTTGGTTCCGGACAGAGTGACCGTGTCGCCATCGATCGATCCAGTCGCAGCGGGCCGGTCGCTCTCCCAGCCGCCATCGGCCTCGTGCAGCGCCAGCGTCGCCACCGCCCCGGCAGCGATTTTCGGAAGCCATTCCGCCTTTTGCGGTTCATCGCCGCCCGCGATCAATGCCTGCGCCGCCAGTGTCGTCGTCAGAAACGGTGTCGCCATCAGGTTGCGGCCCATTTGTTCGGCGATCGGCACCACCTCGCCCATGCCCAGCCCGACCCCGTCATAACTTTCGGGAATCGCCACCGCGAGCCAGCCAAGCTCGACAATTTCCTGCCACAGCGCCGGATCATAGCCCGTCTCGTCATCGATCAGACCGCGCACCGCGCTGATCGGGCTTTTGTCGCGGCAGAAATTTGTCGCCACGTCCAACAATTCGATTTGCTCGTCGCTGGTACCCAGCGTGCCCAGATTATCCATAATTTATCCTTTGCTCAGCGGGTCTTGGACAGGCCAAGCACATGCTCGGCAACGATGTTGCGCTGAATTTCCGAAGTACCGCCGCCGATGGTCGCGGAAAAGCTGTTGAGATAGCTGCGGTGCCAGAAACCATTGTCGACCGCGTTGGGATCATCGACATAATAAGCCGCCGCATTACCCTGAAAACCGAGAGAAAACTCGGTAAGTTCACGCACCAGCTCGGTCCGCGCCAGCTTGTTCATCAGCGGCAGACCCATCGGCTTGTCCTGCATCAATTGCGGCATCCGGCGGCGCTGATTGTTGAGGTTGAGCGCCTGGATATCGATCATAAACTCGGTCATTTTGTCGCGCATCACCGGGTCGTCGAGCAGCGGCTTGCCATTCCGTTTGGCATCGCGGGCCAATGCCACAATTTCCATCACGTCGAGGTCTTTGACGAAATAGCCGCCCGCCGGATTGACCTTGGCCCCGCGCTCATATTCCAGCGTTTTGACCGCGATCATCCAGCCTTCGCCCTCTTGTCCGACCAGACAATCGGCGGAAATCCGCGCATCGGTAAAGAAGCACTGCACAAAGCCATATTCGCCGGTCAATTTCTTGATCCGCCGGGTTTCAATGCCATCGATCTTCATCGGATTGAGGAAGAAGCTAAGCCCCGCATATTTGTTCGGCGCATCGGGGTTGGTGCGGGCCAGCAGGATCATATATTTTGCCCGGTCGCCCAAAGAGGTCCAAATTTTGGAGCCGTTGAGCACATACTCATCGCCATCCCTGACCGCCTTCAGCTGCGCATTGCCGAGATCAGAGCCGTTTTCGGGCTCGGAAAAGCCCTGACACCAGATATCTTCGGCGCTCAGCATGCCCTTGATATATTTTTTCTTTTGCTCCTCGGTGCCGATATCGAGCAGCAGCGGGCCTGCCCAGCAGGTGCCGATGGCATTCAAAATAATCGGACCATCGTGCTTTTTCATCACCCTTGTGGCAATGCGCTGAAATTCCGGATGCAGGCCATAACCGCCATATTCGGTCGGCCAGCTGGAGCCAAGATAGCCCGCTTCATAAACCTTGCGCTGCCAGTTGCAGAGGAAATCAAACTGCTGATCGGTCGACACCTCCATGAAGGTCAGCGGCAGCATGAAACCCGGATCAGCGACGGTATTTTCGCGGAACCAGGCATCGGCCTGCTCTTCATAATCGCGCAGTTCGGCTTCGCTCGGTCGGCTCATATTTCCACTCTCTATGGCTGTGATCGGAACGCACTTTTAATTGCACGGTTAAACCGGCGATGCAAGCGTCGGATGACTCAATCTTGCGGGAGAATGGCATGGAGAAAAAGTAGGCTCAATTGAGGTTATGGTCTGAGGCGAATTGCCGGTAACAAAATACGTACCCACTGATTCGGGCGCTTTCAGTTCGAATCTGACCCGTCTCTCAACCGCGATTCAAATTCGAAAACCCAGTCGCGTTGAGCATCTGTATCTGGTGTTTGCAATCGCCTAGCCTTTGAAACAGCCGCCATCGCGTTAGCTGCCGCGATTCCCTCCGAAACCATAATTGCAGCCGCCATTATGGATGAGCGGCCGATACCAGCCCTACAGTGGATAGCGACTGGAGTGTCCCGGCAGGCAAGATGGGCAGCGAGAGATAACGCTTCTTCCATTTGCGATGGTATCCCTCGATCCGGGATCGGAAACGACATGTACTGGATGCCTTGCTCGCTACATAACGAAGCTTCGGCTTGCAGGCCAAGTTCATCGATTTCATGCTGCTCCAATAAGCTGAGGACCGTGCTAATTCCTTCGCGCTTCCAGTTTGCTATTTCGTCCTCCAACCATTCTCCCGCACGAGGTCGCGCCATGATCGCCAATCTTATGGCTGTGTCGGCCTCTATCCAGTAAATTTCTGAGTGCATTCAAGCGGCTTACTGCAATAGCAACTGTTTGGAAAGTAATAAGCCGTCGGCATATTTCTCCAAAAAAACCGAACACGTTTGTCGTCATTGCGAGCGCAGTGGGCCGTAGGCGACCGTAGGTCAACCAATCCAAAGTCCCAATTGCTGTTCTGGATTGCTTCGCTGCGCTCGCAATGACGATAAAATTCAACCTCTCTGCTAACCCCTCACCACTGCATCGCGGCGCGGGCTTTCATGATCGCTTTATTCCGCGCATCGACGACACGGAACGCCTTAAAGGTGCTCAGTTGCGGAAAGGTGCGGCCTGTGTGGCCCAGCATATAGAGTTGCTCGTAAAACCAGTAAATTCCGGCAAAGCCGTCAATCGCCTTTACCGCTTGCAGGCGTTTCAGGAACCCGAGCCAAGATGGCACCAGTCCGAGCGAGTCCTCATAGCGTGGTAAGCTGTCCTGTCCGG
>JBGSLY010000193.1:0-2380 GCA_041740435.1 Parasphingorhabdus sp. | reverse complement strand
GGCGAAGGAAATGGTGGCCATGACCGATGCTGCAATCAGCCACGGCACGCCGAAACGAAAGCCATTACCCAAAATCACCCAAAGGAACAGCGGGTAAACCGGAGCCATGGTTTCTCCGCCAACGTGTAGGGTCAGGAACCCCAAGCCAAAGTCCAGAATCATCGCGCAAACGCGCCGGACGGCATTCTTCTTAGGGTCTATGTAGCGCCAAAGGGCCAGCACCAGCCCGAGCAAAATATACACGATCAAGATGCGGAATATGTCGATTTCGGCGGATACGGCCAAGGACGCCGCGAAAGCGAGCGCCAGCAGGACCAGCCGGTTTTTGATCATCTCTGACTCGCGGTCGGAAGACGCCGGAACTTTGCCGCGGTGATGATGCCGCGATTTTGGCTTGAGATCGCGATTTACGGGGGAAGCGCTATCGATCATGGCTTGATATCAACTGGCTATGCGGCCGGATTGGGATTGTCCGCCGGCAAATAGTTCGCGCAAGACATCGACATGCAGTGGGCGTGCGATCTTGAAACCCTGGATCTCGTCACATCCCGCCACGCGCAGAAGGTCGAGTTGACCTTCATTTTCAACGCCCTCTGCGATAACTTTCATCCCCAAGGAATGCGCGAGATGGGCGATGGTGCCAATTATCGCCCGATCTGCCGCTGATTTTTCTATGCGGGAGACAAAGGTGCGATCGATCTTCAGACAGGTCGCTGG
This sequence comes from Parasphingorhabdus sp., assembly GCA_041740435.1. Classification (GTDB taxonomy): domain Bacteria; phylum Pseudomonadota; class Alphaproteobacteria; order Sphingomonadales; family Sphingomonadaceae; genus Parasphingorhabdus. The sequence goes on along the minus strand of JBGSLY010000193.1, from coordinate 1,663 downwards.
CAAATCCCGCAAATATTGAAGCGAGGAGTAACCGGTGCCGAAATCATCAATCGAAATTCCGACACCGTTTTCCCGGAGCCTTGCCATAGAGGCCCGGACATGATCGTTGTTGTCGATCAATATTTCCTCGGTAATTTCGACAACAAACCGCGATGCGGGTATATTGTATCGTTGGATATTGTCGAGAATTTCAGAGCAGATGTGCTGGTTCTGAAATTGCCGGGGCGAGATATTGACGGCAACCCGCGGAAGAATAACACCTTCATCAGCGAAAGACGCAATTTGGCGACAGGCTTCACCGATCACCCAGGTGCCGATGGTGTCCATCAATCCCGCATCTTCGGCCACGCGGATAAATTGCGCAGGCAATAGCCGTCCCCGGACCGGATGATCCCAGCGGATGAGCGCTTCGAGGCCGGTATAGGCGAGGGTTTGTGCATCGACAATCGGCTGGTATTCAAGCGCGAATTGCTGCTTTTCCAAGGCTTCGCGCAGCTCGATTTCCAGCGCGCCATTGGTCTGGGCGATGTGGTTTAGCCGTTCCGAATAGAAGCAATGCCCGTTGCGGCCAGTTGCTTTGGCTTCATACATCGCCAAGTCGGCGAGCCGCAGCAGTTCATCAAACTGATCACCATCCTCCGGTATCATGGTGATACCGATGCTGGCGCTGATCGCCTGTTCAATGCCGCCGATGCTATAGGGCTTTGCAATGGCCTGTAGCAGGCGCAAGCAGCGGGAATTGATGTCGTCGGCATCGACAATATTGTCGAGGATCAGCGCAAATTCGTCGCCGCCAATCCGCGAGACAAAGCCGTGATTCGCCACATAGGCGGCCAGCCGGTCTGCAACTTCGCGCAGCAAGCTGTCGCCCGACTGATGGCCTCTGGTATCGTTGATAATCTTGAATCGGTCGAGATCGAGCAGCAACAGCGCGGAAACCGTGCCTTGTTTTTGACAGCGTTCAATCGCCGCACCGACCTTTTCCGCCAGAAGCACCCTATTGGGTAAGCCCGTCAGCATATCATGCAGGGCCATATGCGTCCGGTGATTTTCGGCAAATTTGCGCGCCGTGATATCAACGGCGGTGGTCAAGACGCCGACAGCTTCATTCTCATGGTTTAGCAGCGGGGACTTGTTGCAGTGGAAGATCATATCCACGCCGTCGCACTGCATTTTCTCTTCAAAATTGGCAATCGGTTGTTTTGTTTGTAAGACGAGCTGATCACGCCGCCGCTCCCGCTCTCGATAGTCAGGATCGGACATACTGCCGATATCCTTGCCGACCAGCTCCCCGGGTGTGCGATTGTACAGGGCCGCCTGATAGGCGTTGGTGAACAAGCATTTTCCTGCCCTATCGGTGGCGGTGATCATGATCGGGATCGTATCGATGATCTGCTCCAACATGGATTTGCCGTTCAGACCATGTGCCGTATTTTGCTCGTGCTGGGCATAGGCCCTGCCTTGCGGTGCAGTGATCGCCTTTTCGCGTATCTGGTTGGACTTTTGATAGTGCCGAAGTAGGGTGGTTGCCCGCTTGCAAAATTCGACGTGCGAAACGGGGCTCTGCAGGAAATCTGTCGCTCCCGCATCCAGCGCGGACAGGCGGCATTCGCGGTCCTGATGGGCGGTGATGATGATGGCAGGAACCGATTGTCCGTTCACC
>JBGSLY010000192.1:0-3871 GCA_041740435.1 Parasphingorhabdus sp. | reverse complement strand
GATTTGGGAGGGTGATGACGGCAACCGAATTGATGAAGAGGTGTTCCAATTCCCTTCGCCCGGCGTCGCCATGGCCATGTACAATCTGGACGATTCCATTCGGGATTTTGCCCGCGCCTCGATGAACTATGGCCTGAACCGTGAATGGCCTGTTTACCTGTCGACCAAGAACACCATTTTGAAAGCCTATGATGGCCGCTTCAAAGATTTGTTTGAGGAAGTTTTTGTTAGCGAATTCAAGGATAAATTTGACAATGCTGGTATCGTCTATGAACATCGCCTGATCGATGACATGGTCGCCAGTGCGCTTAAATGGTCTGGAAAATTTGTCTGGGCCTGCAAAAATTATGACGGCGATGTGCAGTCTGACACCGTTGCCCAGGGTTTTGGCTCGCTTGGCCTCATGACGTCAGTTTTGATGACCCCCGATGGCAAAACCGTTGAAGCGGAAGCCGCGCATGGCACGGTGACCCGGCACTTCCGGATGCATGAGCAGGGGAAAGCCACGTCAACCAATCCGATTGCCTCGATTTTCGCTTGGACCAGAGGCCTGATTTACCGCGGCAAGTTTGATGATACGCCTGAGGTGTCCCGCTTCGCCGAAACTCTGGAGCGGGTGTGCATCAAAACGGTTGAGGATGGACATATGACCAAGGATCTGGCGATTCTGATCGGTCCCGACCAAAGCTGGTTGACCACCGAACAGTTTTTCGAAGCGATCCGTGTCAATCTAGAAACCGAAATGGCCAATTGGAAATAGCTTTTTCGCCCGGCAAGGTGCTCGAGAATTTTATGCAAATTCCGTTCCCAAGCTGCTGACTAAAGCCTGTTTCTCTGCCATGGTCCACCTATGGCTCTATCCTTTGACAATCCGGCCTTCAGTAATGCCATCGTGATTTTGGGGGCGGCCGGGATTGTTATTCCGGCATTTGCCCGTTTCCGGATCACGCCGATTATCGGCTTCATTCTGGTTGGCCTGCTGATCGGGCCTTTTGGCCTCGGGTCCTTGGCCGATAAGAATGATTGGCTGCGCTATGTCACGATTGAGGACACAGAAGCCATCGAGCCGTTCGCGGAATTCGGTATCATCTTGCTGTTGTTTTCCATCGGCCTTGAGTTGTCCTTCAAGCGTCTATGGAGCATGCGGCGGTTGGTGTTTGGCGTTGGTGCCGCCGAATTGCTGGTGTGCGGGGTTATTATCGGCCTTGTTCTGCATCTGATGGGGCAAAGCTGGACCGGGGCTTTGGGCCTAGGCCTAGCGCTCGCGCTGTCGTCAACCGCGCTTGTCTTGCCCATCGCCGGGACCAAAACACCGGTGGGCCGCGCGGCGCTCGCTATGCTGCTGTTTGAAGATATCGCCATCGTGCCGATCATCTTTCTGTTCGGTGCTCTCGCCCCCAATAATGCGGATGGCGCCGGATGGGATGCGTTGGTTCAGACACTCTGGCTGGGCAGTGCCACGATTATCGCAATGATGGTCCTCGGCCGATTGCTGCTCCCGCGCGTTTTCGCTCAGGCCGCGCGCACCAAAAGCCCGGAATTGTTCATGGCGGTCAGCCTGCTGGTGATCATTCTGGCCAGCCTGGCCACCGGTGCGGTCGGCCTGTCGCCGATAGTCGGGGCTTTGTTAGCGGGCCTATTGATCGCGGAAACCGAATATCACGAGGAAGTCGAGGTTTTGACCGCACCCTTCAAGGGGTTAGCGCTTGGCGTGTTTTTGATCACTGTCGGAATGAACATCGACGTCCGAACGATTATCGCCAATTGGCCCTCGCTGATTACGGCGGTTACCGGCGTAGTGCTGATAAAGGCAGTGGTCACGGGCGTTTTGCTTCGGTTTTCCGGGGCACGGATCGGCACTGCGGCTGAGACAGGGGTGCTGATGGCCAGCCCTTCGGAAACGACCCTGATTGTCCTTGCCGCCGCAACGCAAGCGCAGCTTATCCAGCAGCAAACCGCCGCATTCTGGCAGATTGTCACGGCAATCGGCTTGACGATCACGCCGCTTTTGGCTCGGATCGGCCATGACGTCGCCCGGCGAATGGAAATGCGAAATGCCGATGTCACCAGCGTGCCGGTACCGGTGCAACCGTCGGGGCGCGCCGTTATCATCGGCTTTGGCCGTGTGGGCGAGATGATCGGAAATTTGCTGAAGGAGCATGGGCAAGATTTTGTAGCCGTTGAAAATGATATAGAAATCGTCGCTCGCGGTCGGCGGCATGGCTTTCCCGTGGTGTTCGGTGACGTGGTCAGACCCGAATTGCAGAACAAACTGGCGCTCGAAAACGCGCGTGTTTTAATTTTGACGATGAACGATCCCGTCTTTTCCGCCACGATTATACGCCGGGTGCGAAAAACGTTGCCCGACTTACCGATTATTGCCCGGGCCAAAGACCCAGAACATGCGGGTGAGCTTTACCGTGCAGGCGCGACCAACGCGATCCCTGAAACCTTGGAAAGTTCGCTGCAAATGTCGGAATCGGCATTGGTCGAAATGGGCGTCGCAATGGGGCCTGTCATCGCGTCGATCCACGAAAAGCGTGATGATATCCGCAAAATCATCCGCGAATCGGGCGAACTGGATTTTGATCCCCGTCTGAAATCGCTCGCGTTGGCTCCCAAATCGCCGGAATAGGCGCTTGGACTAGCCCAAAACCGCGGCGCGGATTGCGGCGATAGCTGCATCAGCTTTTTCTGCATCCGGGCCGCCGCCTTGCGCCATATTGGGCCGACCGCCACCGCCATTGCCGCCGAGTTCCGCCACTGCAAGCTGCACCAGCGTCACTGCACTGAACCGCTCCGTCAGGTCGTCGCTCACCGCTACAGCGCAGCTAGCTTTTCCATCGTTTACAACGATAATCGCAGCAATGCCGCTCCCTAGCCCCTTGATTTGATCATTCAATAACCCGCGGAGTTCCTTGGGGTCCAGACCGTGCAGAACCTGCGTTGCAAAGGTGATCCCGTTGATGTCTTCCTTTTCCGGACCGCCGCCGCCCGCAGCATTGCCCACTAGTGCCAGCGCCTTTTTTGCAGCCGCCAACTCGCGTTCCAGCGACTTGCGCTCTTCGGCGATCGCACGGACCCGCTCCGGCACATCGTCAACCGGTGTCTTGAGAAGCGCCGCCAAGGATTTCATCTGTTCGTTGCGTTCCTGCAACCACAGGCGAGCACCCTCTCCGGTCAGTGCCTCGATACGCCGGATGCCACTGGCAACCGCGCTTTCGGATATAATTGTCATCAGCCCGATATCGCCCAGCGCCGTCACGTGGGTGCCGCCGCACAGTTCGACCGAATAATCCTCTGCCCCATCAATGCGGCCTATCGACAAGACCCGGACTTCATCGCCATATTTCTCGCCAAATAACGCCAGCGCCCCCGCTTCAATCGCCTCATCGGGCGACATAAGCCGGGTTGAGACCGGCGCATTCCGCAGAATCTGTGCGTTGACCGCCGATTCAATGGCGGCAATATCTTCCGCAGCCACCGCTTGGGTGTGCGAGAAATCGAACCGCAGACGATCCGGTGCAACCAAGCTGCCCTTTTGAGTCACATGCTTCCCAAGCCGGTCGCGCAGCGCGCGGTGTAGCAAATGGGTTGCGCTGTGGTTCGCCCGCAACCGCGCGCGGCGATCATTGTCGATCACCAGATGAACGGATTGCCCGGTGTTGAGCGTACCGGAAACGACCCGTGCATGATGCACATGCAACCGGCCCAAAACCTTGGCGGTATCGGTGATCTCTATTTGCAGGTCATTGGTACCCGTCGCGATCCCTATGTCTCCCATCTGGCCACCGCTTTCGCCATAAAACGGTGTCTGATTGGCAACAAAAGCGATGGTGTCGCCGGGGCCAGCGGATTGCACTTCTGCGCC